>SVLZ01000022.1 GCA_015067665.1 Oscillospiraceae bacterium
ATATTATCGAATTGGTAAAGCATCTAAAATCCGTCAAGGAGTCTGTCATCTCCAACCAAATCGGCAGAAGCGGCACAAGCATCGGTGCCAATATCCACGAAGCACAGTATGCACATGGCAAAAAAGACTTTATTTCTAAACTTGAAATTGCTTTGAAGGAAGCAAGCGAAACGGGTTATTGGCTTGAACTTTTGTACAGAACGAAATATATTGATGAACAAGCCTTCAAAAGCCTTTCCTCCAAATGCACTTCCCTAAGAGCAATGTTGATCGCTTCCTGCAGAACTGCAAAGGAGAATGCAAAATGACAATAAAGAATGATCTTATTCTTTGGGACGACGGAGTAAATTGCTTATGCTTGCTCTCGATACCAAGCGAGCAACAATATAAATATATTGACGGGCTCGCATTTATGAAAGGTCAGCTTGGTGCATCATTTTTCTCCCACTCATTAAAGTTTGCGTTTCAAGCAGATCAAACCTTAATCGGACGTTTAATTCAAGCAATTGCGTTGGGATAATTGATGTACTTTTGGTCGTTTTTACCCCAACTTATACTACTTTTAGTCGCTCTTTTCCAAAAGGAAAGCCATCCCATCAGGGATGGTTTTCTTTTTTTGAGGAACGGATCCTTCGACTCCCCTTCGACTTCGCTCAGGGTCGCTCAGGATGACAGGTATTGCGGGTAATTGTCAACTGTCAATTAAAAAGGGGTGCGGTGATGATTGTCACCTTTCCTTTGGCGGGTTATACGAGAAACCAAGGCAAAATTTGTGCTTTCCGCTAAAAATCTCGGAGACTATTGTTTTTCCTTTTCCCGTCCTTTATAATAAAGCCATCACATACGAAAGGATGCGAAAACTATGAATAGAAAGCTTATCCGCATAATGTCCCTGTGTCTCCTTTGCACCATGCTCTTTGGTTTTGCAGGCTGTGCTCTCCCCTTCCTGCCCGGCACACCCACGGAGCCGCCCACGGAGCCGCCTACGGAGCCGCCGATCGAGCTGACCCAGCAGACTGTCAATGTTCTCTCCAATACCGAAACCGCCTTCCGTATCCTTGGCAGAACCTACGAAAGAGACAGCGGTCTTGCCTGCGATCTTTCCTGCACAGGTATTGAATTTACCGCTCTGTGCGAGGGCGATATTTATCTGAGCGTCCGTGCCACTGCGAAAGCCTATCTGACGGTCTATATCGACGGTGAGCGCTCCGAGGATCGGGTGAGTGTCAGTCCCGACCTTCCTGTGGCACGCATTGCCGATGATCTGGATTACGGTGAGCACACCATTATGGTGGTCAACCAATCCCAGTTCCCCTTTGCTACCCTGATACTGGATGATATCATCCTCACCGGTGAGCTTCAGGAGAAGCCTGCGGACCGGGAGCTCTTTATCGAGTTCTACGGTGACAGCATCGTCCACGGCTCCAATGTCTATAAGGGCGGCACCAGCGTAGAATCCTCCGATGCCACCTGCGCCTTCGCCTGGCTGGCCGCACAGCAGCTGGGTGCAGACTGCAACCTCATCGGTCGCGGCGGTCTCGGTCTTGTTAAGAGCAAGCTTTCCTTTAATATGCTGGATATCTACGACCTTAGCGGCAGCATTACGCTGAAGGATGTTCCCAAGTACGATTTTGCCCGGAAGCCCGATGCCGTTGTGATCCGGCTGGGCGACAACGACTACCTTAACGGCGGTCTTGCAGAGACTCCCGGTGTCTATGCGGACGGTGTGAAGCAGTTTATCGGTCTGCTCCGGGAAAAGTACGGCGCAGAGGTCCCCATTGTCTGGACCTACGGTCACAATGACAGCGGACAGGATTTCTGGGATGTGACGAAGGCAACGCTGGACGCTCTAAAGGCGGAAGGTGATGACCAGCTCCACTACTGCAAGGTCTCTGTGGCCTACTGCCCCAAGAGTGAGGGCGGCGACGGCCTGCACCCCGATGTGAAGCGCGCAAAGGTAATGGGTCAGGAGGTCGCAGACTTCCTCGCTACGCTTCTGAAATAACAGTATAGCAATCGGCGCACCGTTAACGGTGCGCCGATTTATCATAGCGTCAAAAGGATATTCCCTACGAAAAGAATTGTCAATTGTCAATTGTCAATTATCAATTACTATAGTACTGTCCCGGATTGGTGCCGTTGGGGAAGGTCTCTTCTGCCAGCTCGGTGCCGTCATCGGTGCAAATGACATATCTGCCGCCGGGAGCAAAGGTGCCGTAGAACCAAATCACACCGGTGTTGTCCGTTACAAAATCAGGCATAATGCCCTCCAGGAATTTCTCTTCATTGGCAGGCTTATAGTTGTACATTGCCACGTGGACCTTGGTATTGGGCGCAGTCTTGACAGAGAATACGCTGTAGGACCGGACTGCAGAGGAGAAATTCACCCGCACCAGATTATCGCTATCCAGTTTGGAGGAAGCCAGCAGGTATTCCGCTTTCCAAACCGCATCACCAGGTTTGGCCACGACCTCACCCTTATCAGATACGGTAAAGCCGGGGGCATACCAAGTAACGACCGTTACTTTCTCACCGGGCACCCAGTAGGCATCGCCCGTAAACTGCCATTTGCCGTTCTGCCCGTAAACCAGCAGAATGCTCTGCTTGCCGAACATCACGGAGTTGACGGTGAAGATCAGCTCGTCACCAGGTTGCCAGCCTCTGATTTTATCTGCATTGGGAAGATTCGTAATGCTGACGGTATTTGCGTGGGCCTGACGGATACCGCAGGTACAGAAGCCATCAACAAACTCGTGTCCCACCGTCTCCTCAAAGACCAAGCCACAGCAGGGATAGCTGCCGGTATGGACATCGGTATCGAAGGTGTATTTAGGTGCCTCCTCGTGGTTATTGGGGTCTTTTTCTCCTTCGGTTTTACCGCAGTGGATACACTCCGCGGGAGAAAGACAGGTAGCGCCATAGCATTCGTGCTCAGCACGGGCCGGAATCATCACTGTGCTGCAAAATACGCAGGTGGTGTCCACAGTACAGTCGACCTGCTCTCCTGCCACGTGGGCAGCTTTTGCCTCCTGCAGAACTTCGTCGCAACGGGTGCACTTGAGCTCCGTCAGGCAGGTACCGTCATCCTCCGCAGGACGGTGGTCCAGCTTTGAAAGGAAGGTGTCGAACACGGAGATCTCCTGATTGGCTTGCTCGTCTGCAAAGACTTTGCTGCAGCTGACACAGGTCCAGTATGCGGTGTGCCCGTCCTCGGTGCAGGTAGGTGCCTTGGCTTCGGTCTTTACCAGCTCGTGGCTTTCGCCGCCACAGCCGATGCACAGCAGAGCCACAAACAGCACGATTGCAGTGATAGAAAGGATTTTTCTCATCATTTTTTGCCTCCTTTGGGGGAAATTTTTACAAAAAGGCGATATTCGTCGATTGTTCCTCTCTATTATAGAATATTCCGCGGGAGATGTCAATTGAGAATTGAGAATTATGGTGTCTGCTATACAGACATAGCCTTGCCTCCCTCATAGAGGGAGGTGGATTTTGCGAAGCAAAAGACGGAGGGAGTGTCATTCTTACGATAGGACACTCCCCCAGTCAGAAATCAAAGATTTCTGCCAGCCCCCTCAAGGAGGGGGCCAAGACATCCTCACACAGGGATACCACGACTATCAACTGTCATTTTTTTATTTGCTTATTGCGCATTTATGTGCTATGATGCAAATAGAGAATATTCCCACCAAGGAGGCTATACATATGGACTACAAAAAGCTCCAAAACGGCAGTGATATCCGGGGCGTTGCTCTGGACGGCATTGCAGGCCAGCAGGTAAACCTGACAGAAGAGGTCACTCGGAATATTGCCCGTGGCTTTGCACTGTGGCTTATGAAAAAGACCGGCAAAAATGACCTGCGGGTGGCTGTGGGTCGGGACTCCCGGCTGTCCGGGCCTTCCCTTTCCGGCTGGCTCTGCGAGGAAATGGCGAAATGCGGTCTTTCTGTTACCGATTTCTCTATGGCAAGCACCCCGGCTATGTTTATGGCCACCGTTACCGAGGGCTACTGCTTTGACGGCACCGTGATGATCACCGCCAGCCATCTGCCCTTTAACCGCAACGGCTTTAAGTTCTTTACCAAAGACGGTGGCTTGGAGAGCACCAACATTAAGGAGATCCTCGCCTATGCCGAGAGTGCGGAGCAGACCGGTCTTCCTGCCGGGACTGTGGAAGCCGGGGAATTTATGGACACTTATGCAAAGATTTTGGCAGATAAGATCCGCGCGGCGACCGGAGAAGAAAAACCCCTTGCAGGCTTTCGTATCGTTCTCGATGCCGGCAACGGTGCCGGTGGTTTCTATGCAAGTAAGGTGCTGGAGCCTTTGGGCGCGAATACCGACGGCAGCCGGTACTTAGACCCCGACGGCAGCTTCCCCAACCATATCCCCAATCCCGAGGATAAAGAGGCTATGGAGAGTATTATGGAGGCAGTCCGGGAGACGGGCGCCGATCTTGGCATCATCTTTGATACCGATGTGGACCGGGCAGGCGCTGTGCTTTCCGACGGCAGTGAATTAAACCGCAACCGCATCATCGCAATGCTCAGCGCCATCCTTCTTCGGGAGCATCCCGGCACCACTATCGTTACCGACTCCATTACCTCCACCGGTTTGGGCGAATTTATCGCCGAAAAGGGCGGCGTACACCATCGGTTCAAGCGGGGCTACCGGAATGTGATCAATGAGTCCATCCGCTTGAATAACGCAGGTCAGGACAGCCAGCTTGCCATCGAGACCTCCGGTCACGGTGCGTTTAAGGAAAATTATTTCTTGGACGACGGCGCGTACATCGTCACAAAGCTCTTAATTGAGCTTGCCCGGGGCAAGAAAGCGGGCTATACACTCCAGTCTCTCATTGATACCTTGGCAGAGCCCAAGGAGAGCGTGGAGTTCCGTATGAACATCCTGCTGCCTGACTTTAAGCCCTACGGGCAGTCGGTCATTGACGAGTTGACTTCCTATGCAGCCTCCCAGCCCGGCTGGTCCGTTGCCCCCAGTAACTATGAAGGTATCCGTGTGAATTTGGATAAAAACCACGGTGACGGCTGGTTCTTACTGCGCCTTAGCCTTCACGATCCCCTGCTGCCTCTGAATATCGAATCCAATTCCGAAGGTGGCACGAAAATCATTGCCACCCAGCTTGCCCAATTTATCGAAAAGTGCGACAAGCTGGATGCAGAGAAA
Organism: Oscillospiraceae bacterium; assembly: GCA_015067665.1. Lineage (GTDB taxonomy): Bacteria > Bacillota > Clostridia > Oscillospirales > Oscillospiraceae > Faecousia. Next base: position 5,188 of record SVLZ01000022.1, read on the forward strand.
TTCCTTGCATTTGCCAAATAAACCAGAAAGACCGCCAATTGGCGGTCTTTTTTAATGGACAGTTACTGCCGCGCCGATCCCCTCCCCCGGGGTAAGCGAAGCGCAGTCGCGGTAGTGAATGACAATCCGGTGGATTGTCAGAGCCGCGACCGGCCGCCCGCAGGCGGGGGTGGTTTTTGCTTGCAAAAACCGGGTGAGGAATGCGGGCGGTAAATGATAGATTTCCACGACCCATAGACTTTCTGCAATCCTTCAGATTTCGCCGTTCCTCATCCGACCTCGCTGCGCTCGGCCACCTTCCCCCCGGGGGAAGGGTTTTTCGCCTTGCAAACACCCTAACTGTCCATTGTCAACTGTCCATTGTCAATTTCCGAAAGGTGTTCTTCCCTGCTAAGTTTCGGGACGGGGAACCCGTCCCCTACGATGCACCATCGTTAGACCTTGTAGGGGCGACCATCGGTCGTCCGTACCGCACCTCCGACACCGTAAAATATCGGAACATTGCGGACGGGCAATGCCCGCCCCTACGAGAATAATTGTCCATTGTCAACTGTCCATTGTCAATTTCCGGAAGGTGTTCTTTCCGGCGAGGCCGTCGGGGGCGAGGGATACCTTCTTTTGGAACGCCACTAAGGCATTTTCTGTTTTGCCGCCGAAGATGCCGTCGGCGGTGAGCTTGTAGCCGGCGCAAAGGAGCAGCATTTGCAAAAGCCGCACCGTCTCACTGCAGCAGCCGCGGCCTACCACGTTTTTATTGGCTGCCCGAGCGGTGATGGGACCAAATATCCCGTCCGGGTCGATTTTCCACTCTGTTTGCAAGCCTGCAAGCAGAGCTTTTTTTGTTTTCGCTCCCGGGATACCGTCTACCGCTAACTTTGCGTCATAGGTGAAATTCAGGTGCTGCTGTACCTTTTTCACCGTGTCGATTTTGCCGCTGCAGCTGTCGTAGTCCGGCAGGCAGTAGCCGAGGAGATTTTTGCTGTTTTTCGTGACCTCCCGACGACCGACACCATCCTTGTAATTTCCCTCAATGACGGTGAGCTTGCCGTTTGCATACTTTTCCAATATGCCAACGTGGTCGCCCCATCCGTCACCGCCCCAGTCGTAAATCACAAGATCTCCCGGCTTGGGGGTATAGCTTTTGGGCATACGGAAGCGGTTTTGGGCTTTATAAAGCCTTACCATCTCCCCCACACCGCACTCCGGCAGCAGGATATGGGAAATGCCAAGCTGGACACCAACTGCCGTTACAAAGGCCGCGCACCAAGCATCTGTGTATTGGACCGTATAGCCACGGGGCAGCTTTTCCTGCCGGTTGTAGAGGTCGATAATTTTTTTATGGCTGCCGTCTTTTTCACAAATGCCTATGTATTTTGCGGCGGCAGAAATGACCGCGGCGCGTAAATCAGCCATTTGTTTCCTCCTTGGGGAGTTCTTTTTCATCGATCTCCTGCCAAAGAGAATGATCGGCATCCTGCGGCAGCACCACAGTTTTTCCGTAGGTGGTGCCGTTATATAAGTACTTGCCTTCCTCGGCAGTCAAAATAATTTGGGTCAGGGTCTCCTTTTTCATAGATTTCCTCCTTTGGAATTTATTGCGTATTCCTGTAGGGGTTGGCGCCTACAAGCGCTTTCGGCGATGCATTCTAATACACCAGCGTCCAGTTTTTCGCGGTGATGGCGGCTTTTTGGGCTTCCGTCAGATCTCTGCCGACATAAGCGTGGAGCGTCAGGGTCTTGCCCGTCTGCCCGGTTAAATCTTTCAAATGGTCGATAATATTCTGCACCGATGCATTTGTGAGTTTCTTGCTGTCAGAAAAGGAAATGTCACCCGCAATAATGCCCTCAAAGGTCACATTCTCCAAAGCTTCACAGCCAGCAAACCAGCGGTTAAAGGTGGTATTTTCCGACACGATCAGCTTGCGGATTGTCTTTAGCTGTCCGCAGGAAATAAATACATAGGACGCGTCCACACCGATTTCAATATCCACCTTCGTATCGGTGATTACGGATCCTTGAAACATAGAGTCACCACTAATATTTTCAGTGGCACGAATGGGGTATTTGGGATTGTAGATCTCATCCGTCCATGCACCGCTTGTCTGACTGTAGAATGCATAGCGATAGTATGTGCGGTTGCCCATTTGCTGAAAAGCATCCCAAAAGGCATCGTAATGGTTATCTCCGCTCTGGGCTTCGACCACAATATTATGGGTATGGCGCTTACCGGCGGTCAGCAGCCGTTTCGTGCCGCTGACTAAGATGTGCAGATCACTCATACATCCTCCATTTCTCCATCGTAGACGGGCATATTTTCTAAGGCAGACAGCCGATTTTCAAGGCCATCTATCTCCCCGTAAAGACCCTGCAGAAGCCCTGAGGCATCGCTGCCGCCACCGTACTGCAGCAGCCATTGGGTCAGATTTGTATAACTCTCCGGCTCCTTGCTTCCCGACACCGCACCTTCCACAAAAAGCGGGATGCAGAGGGTGGATTTTTGGGACGCGCCTACGTAGATCACTGCCTGAAAATCCGTTTTTCCCACCATAGAGCAAACTGCCGGCGCAAGATAGACGGTAAGGATATTGCCGCTATAGGAATAGGCCGCCTTGCCGTCGGGAAGGGTGTCGTATTCGCCGCCCGCCTCTGCGTTTCGGTAGCGCAAGATCACCGCGGCATTTTGGGGAATTTCCCAAGGACTGCCGTCGCAAAGGAGCGTACAGCACAGCGCCACAGCGCTGTCCCCCCGGATAAGGGTCAATTTCTGCGGCACAGAGCGCCGCATAAGGTCTAAAGTAAGTTTTTTCGTTACGTTCATATTTCCTCCTTGCTGTGGAGCGCATCCAGCGCCTGCGTCAGCACACGGGGCAGCGGGATGCCCATAAGACCTGCATTTTCTGCGATGGAAATGAGCTCATTGCTGAGAAAGCCCACGCACAGGGCAGTACGGATATAATCTACTGACAGCACCAGGTCCATTTGGTGTCCCACCGCTACCACCGCTAAGAGCATTGCCTTTTTACAAAGGCCTTTGAAGCCGTAAGCGGAGCTGTAACAGCCTGTGGGCGTCTTTTTGCTTTTGTGGAATAAGAGCGCCAGCGCAATGCCCGACATTAGATCGATCGCCACACAGACGGTCAGCGCAGTCAAATCGCTGGTCCACGGTCCAAACAGAAAAGCAAGACCGCCTCCCAGCACACCCGTCAGGGTGCATAGCTTTTCTTTCATAGTTCTTCCTCTCTTACTGTGATTTCTGCCGGTGACAGGAGCAGCAGCTTCCCCGTATATGCCGGCAAACGGAGGGTAATGTCTCCATCCGCCTCGGCCGCCACTGTAACCTCTCCGTTTCCGTTCCAGCCGCCAAAGTCAGCCATACCGTAAATACCGCTGCCGGCTATAAATACGCCTGCAGGCGCAAACAGACGGATCTGATCCTCCTTTGGGGTCGCTGCTGCCATATGGACACCGTTGATTGCTGCCGGGACGTTTACAAAAAAGCCATCCTCTTTCCAATGAAACACCGGCAGACCTTTTTGTACCACCGCCTCTACCGTAACGGCATAGAGCGCATCGCCTACGGTGACGAGGAGCTTATGGCTCTGCCGATGGTCAAAGCCGGAAAGCTGGAATACCGCGCTGTAGCTGTCCTCTCCCACCTCCGCATCTGCCCAAACCTCGCTGCCGTCAGGCAGTGTACAGCTTACCTCCAGATAGTTGTCCGTAAGACCGAAAGAGCCGGTGTAGCAGCTGCCCCGGACGGTGACCGTCACAGTGCCGTCCGTCGGATCGGGGCGTATGGCCACCGCATTGGCGGTAGGCCTTCGGTAGGGCAAAAGCTGCATATGCACCTGCTTTCCCACGGTGTAGCCACGGCTGTCGGTAAGGGTAAAGGTATAGTTTTCCTTTTCCGTTTTCTCGAAGAGAAGATAGTCGCCTTTTACCCCCTCGATGGCAGTCTCTTTCACCTCTGCACCCTTTTGGAGGATGGGGGTAAGGGTACACTCCGCCGTGGAGGCATAGCGCACAAGGACGGTTGCATCTCCCGTAAGGCTCAGGGTTTTGGGGTTAATGTCCAAAACCGTACCCATCAGGTCCGGACCGCAGTCGGCACTGCGGGTCATCACCGTAAACTGCCCTTCCGTTTCGCCTAAAAGTACACCTTCCTCGTAAGTGCGGCAAAACAGCCGGCACACAGCTGTGCTTCCGGCAGGAATACCCTCGTAAAAGCGCTCCGGGATGGGAACCGCAAGGCTCAGGTTTTCCATGATCTCCTCGGTGTCTGTGAGCGCGCCCTCCGAAGACACCCAGCCGGACAGCTCGCCCAAGGCATAGCGGAGGGAGTGGCTGTAGCCGCTTTTCTTCCGGGAAAAAGCAAGCAGTGCCGTACCGCCGATATATGCATCGGTTGCGCCTACGGTGGTGAGCCGGAGGGCAGGTGTCAGCGTCATCTCGCCGCCGGTGTAGGTAAAATTACCGGGGGTATAGGTGGCAGGCTTGGGATGGTAAACAGAAAAAGATACATTGAGCTGTCCCGTGCCATCGCTGTCGTGGGGCACCCTAAGCGTGCCCTCGCAAAGCACCACGCTGGATTGGGCCTCGATGCTGATCTGACTGTCATAGCTGTTTCCGTCCCGGTGGACATAGGTCTTTCCGTTCAGGATGATCTTCGCACCGGTACGATACACGGAAAGACGGGTATTGCCGGAAAACAGCGTCAGCTTATAAGAAAGGACGGACTCATTTTTCTCAGGAGAAACCGATTCCTCCGCTAAAATAAGCTCCGTCCGAAAATACCTTGCGGCAGTATTGTGCAGACCGCCGTAGGTAAAGGTTTTTGTTTGTAAGGACATATGTTTTCTCCTTTGTATATCCCCTCCCCCGGGGTAAGCGAAGCGCAGTCGCGGTAGTGAATGACAATCCGGTGGATTGTCAGAGCCGCGACCGGCCGCCCGCAGGCGGGGGTGGTTTTTGCGAAGCGAAAACCGGGTGAGGAATGCGGGCGGTAATGTTCTGTATTCGCATTTGTGCAGACCTACACTGCACGCCGTTCCTCATCCGGCTTCACTTGCGTTCAGCCACCTTCCCCCCGGGGGAAGGGATTTGGGTTGCGGCGTTATAAATAAAAGCACCCGGTGCCGCCGTCGTAATCCTGAAAACGGGTATGGTCGCCTACGCTTAGGTAATTGCGGACCTGTACGTCGGTGGCAAGTACACCGGATGCATTGGCGCGGAGAATGACCTCCCCGCTGCGGCGGACATACATACCCGTGTGATCCAAGCGGTTTTCCATCTCCTCACCGTCTTTTCGGATGTGGAGACCTGTGTCATCGAAGGTGTAGCCCGTTGAGGTGGTGACCTTTCCCGCGCCGGTATTTTTGACGGCCTCCACGTCAATTTTGAGGTGCTCCGCAGTCTGCTCCAAGCGGGTAAGTCCGCTGCTGAGCTGGGCATCCTGCCGGGAGATCTCCGCCCGTAGACCGTCCACATCCAGCTGCAGCGCTGCCGTCTTGCCCTCCCCGTCACGGTTTTCCGCCCGGAGGCCGTTAAGGTCGGTCTGCAGCGTCATAATCTTCCCCGCAAGGGAGGAAAGACGAAAATCCCGCTGGGCAGTGATGCCATCTCTTTTGGGACTGCCGGTGCTTTGTACAGCATCCCGGCTGCCCCGGCTTTCCACCGTCATCACAAGGGAGGAAAATGTCTTTCCCTCGGGACTTACCACCGTCACCAACTGTCCCGGTGCCACAGTCCCGCCCGGCACCTCCGCAGAAAAGGGGCAATAGGAAATCTCCCCAAGCTGTTGGTACAGCCGCTGGGCGACCTCCAAATCCCCCTCGCTGCCGGTAAGGATGGGATTTCCTTGGATGATATAAATGTTCTCCCCGGCACTGTCCGGGTAGATTTGCCCTACGTCCGTCTGCTGCTTTCGAATTTGCACACCGCCGATTCTCCCGGTGCTGTAATCCGCATACTTGAGGGTACCGCGGAAAATAGGCAACGCATCCGTGCCAAGGGTAATTTCCGAGGGGGTGTACCAGGCAAATTCCAGCGTACCGTCCGGTCTTGCCCGCAGGAAACGGCCGGCCACCTCTCCGATCCAGCCCAGCAACCGTTTGCCGGTAATGCCCGTGCCGGCAATGGCAGGCACCAGCACCGTGCTGCCGGGAATACGCTCCTCCGCCAGCGTCACACCGCACGCCTCGCAGACCATCCGCGCAAATTCCTCCATAGGATACGGAAAGTCCGGCAGCGCTTCCAGCCAGCTGTCTAAATTTTGCTCTAATTTTCCCACCGGGTCGTAGGCAGTGACGGTAAAACGGGTGGCGCTGCGCCGTTTGGGTGTTTCCACGGTGAACATTCCCACAAGCGCCTCCTCCCGATAAAGGGCAAACGTCTCTCCAGCCTGCAAGGGGCAAACGCCTCCGGTATCCATCAGCTCAATTTCCGCCACTGCGGCACAGACTGTGCCGAGGGTCAATTCTTCTGCGGTGCAGGCGCTTTTTGTTACCGTCACCTGATAAATGGCAGTTCCCTCCGTACCGGAGGCGATCTCTCTGCCGTCAGGAAGTATGATTTTGTGCATATGCCCTCCTAACACTCGATGACATCGAATTTAAGATTGCGGTATAACCCTTGCAGGGCGCTTTGCCACACGATCCCGTACTCAGAAAGATAGGCGGTGCACGTCCGGGCCTCGGAGGGCTCGTCCGGGTCGGGGTAGGTAAAGCGGAAGGTGCCGCCTGTAGATAGCACCGCGCGCATATAGCGGTACTCCTCCTGGGTAAGGACGCTGTAAACAAACTGCCACTTTTTCACCTTCTGCCGCAGTACCTTCCGGTGCATATAGCCCTTTTCGTCACGTCCGGATTCCCCGTCGTCCAGGTCCGTAAACTGCATCTGCACCCCCGCATCGGGAGTCAGCAAAAATTTGCCGTCAATGGCATATAAACTGCTCACTTCATTCATAGATCCTCTCCTTTGCTTTTTTCATATTGTAGGGGCGAACTGTGTGCCCGCGGGAGGCGAAACGCCTCCCCTACAAACGCCTTCGATGGGTATTTGTAATTTTTAATTATTTCCGCCGGCCATTGCCATTTTTCGATAATACCGCTCACCGGCCCGGGCGATGGTCTCATCGCCGATACGGATGCCCAGCACCGCCTCCAAAATTTCCCTCTGGATGCCTACGGAAGCCTCCAAGCCGGAAAGCAAGGCATTGGTATGGTCATCCATCACAAGGGACACCGCCTCGGAAATGGTAGCAAGGGGCGCTTCGATGTTGGTGCCGTGCTTCTGATCGCCCACCATTGCCAAAAATGGCTTATTTGCCGGCAAAACCGCACCCTGCGCCAAAAAGGGGATGCGCGGCGTCAGGAAGCTGGGTAACGACAGCCCGAACTTCTTACCGCCAATGCCCGGCACCCAGTCAGGAACGGAAAAGGACATCTTGTTAAAGATCTGTCCCAACCCGTTGGTCGCCAGCGTTACCGCAGACATCAGCGTATTAAAAATACCGATGATCACATTGGCGCTGAGCTTAAAGCCACCTTCCAAGGGGCTAAAGACCATCTTGGAAAACCACAGTCCCAAGCCGCCCCATACCGCGCAAATGCCACTCCAAACACGACTGGAAACAGATCCCACGCCGGAAAAAGCATTTGCCACATTGACCAAAATACCGACGAAGGTGCCCATCCGGTCACCGGCAGCCGTAAATGTGGAATTGGCAAGTCCCAGCCATAAAGCCATCGAAAGATCACCGCTCAGAAGGGCTTGCACCGCGCCTACGCCGGTGATGATTTTACCAAGTCCCAGCAGGATGCCGCCTGCATCCCAGCCGGTAAATTCTGTCAGCTTATCTGTGACGGTATCGGAAAATTCCCCCAACGCTGCGTGAAGGGTAGATGAAATTCTGTTTACCACCTGTTCCATACCGGTAATTTCCTCCCGGATGGTTTCCGTAGTCACCGTGCCGGTCTGCCAGTTGCCCAGTTTTTGGAGCTGGTCAAACTGGGCAAGGGTCTTTCGCGTGTCTCTGCGAACGATCTGCGTGGTATTTACGATCTTGCCCAGCACCCGGTTCAGAGCCAGTCCCACCGCTGCAACGGCAGATGCCAGCGCCTTTGTGTTGTCGATCACGTCCTCCATTGGAATCACATCAAATTCGATTACTTGTTTCAATTTTCCACCTGCCTTTCATAATTTTTACTTTGTGACGAATTTCCGCCATACCGCACCATCGTACAAACTCGTAGGGGCGACCATCGGTCGTCCGTGCCGCACCTCCGACACCGTAAAATGTCGAAACATTGCGGACGGGCAATGCCCGCCCCTACAACCTCTTTCGATGATGCGCCTATCCGTCTGCCAGCATCTGCAGCAGCTTCTCCCGGTCCGCCATCTCTGCCTTTGAATATCGCGTTTTCAGCTCCACGGTTTCCCGGTTTTCCCGAAAATACCGCTCCTCCCAGTCTGTAAGTTTCTCCCCTCGGAGCCGCTTTTGCCGGATGGTGAGGAGGAAAGAAAGCTGCCCCTCCCCAATGGCATGGAAATACGAAAGGAAGGTCCACCAGTGGATAAATTCCTTCTGCCTTATCTCATAGCCTGCCACCCGATTGACCTCACCGATGATCAGATTTCCATCCTGCTCCCAGTCAAGAAGCCGCCTGCTGCCACCGGTCTCTTTTTTCCCGCAGGTGATAAAGTCTGCAAGATACGCCATAGCTTCCCAGCGATTCTGCTGCGGGATCTCGCCCTCATAAAAGAGGGAGAGGGCGATCTGCCACTTGAGCACGTCCGCCAGATCCGGGTCGTTAAAATAGGAGAAGATCCGCAGCACATCCCGAAAATCGCACCGCAGCTTATACTCTCTGCCGCCAATCTTGGCGCTTTGTGGCAGATACCAGCTACTTAGCATCCTGCAGCTCCATCAGCCTCTTCGCGCATTCCTCCGCGCCGCGGGCAAGAATGGGCGAAAGCGCCGCCATAAAGTTTTCAAAAACGCACTTGCCTGTGGCTGTAGGCGACAGCAAATTCACACCGCCGAAAATCTTCTCCATATCATTGCCGGGGAATATCTCACCCAGCAGCTTTTTGAGCTGTCTGTCGGTCTTTTGCAGCATTTGGGGCACATTCTCCCCTGTCATCTCTCTTTGCAGCTTGGATAGTTCCTCCGCAGTCGCCTCCAAACGGGCATAGAGATTGGGGTCGCTGGGGTTAAAGCACAGCTTTTCCCCGCCATTCACCCGGAAAACCCGGACGCCGCTGTCAAATTGAAGCTTCTCCATAGCGCACCCTCTTACGCAATGGTAAAGATCTTGGTGCCTGCCGAGAACTTACCCTGCACCTTATTGCCGGTAAAATGGAGGGTAAAGGGGATCTGATAACCGCTGGTATCCCCGCCGTAGCCGGTAACCTCGATGTAACATTCCTCCATCACCGCAGGATAGCTGCCGTCAGGCTGCATATCCCACAGCTTCACCTCCACCATATCCGTCTGCAGATCCTCCAAAATAAGGCCCTCGTCAATGATGGACTGGAGCCGCTCATAAAGAGCCGTGCCGGGCTCGGCATAGTAGGTGTCCACCACCGCAGACTTTTCATAGCCGGAAATGGTGATGGACTGCTTGCCGAAAATGTTGGTTCTGCGCTCCACCTTGGCATTGAGCTCTGCCTTGTATTCCTCCAGATCCTTGCCCAGCCGTTCATAGTTGGCAGGCTCGTTCTTTTTTGCCGTATTCAAAAAGTGGGCAAAATACTTTCTTTCAATTTTCGCCATATGTATCCTCCTTGTAGATTTTCGTAAATTCTGCCGTTACGGTGACGGCATAAAGGCCGCTGCTGCTGCGGACCTTATCAAAATGTCCCTTTTCCGCCCGGAGGGTCTCCGCACGGGGCACATCGCCAAAAACGGGCGCTTTTCCCATAATGCTCATATGTGCCAGCCACTTTTGAAAGTCCAAAAGCCAAGCGGCATCCCCTTCCTCTTCCACACCGGAGCGGTAGAGAACAAAGGGCACACGGTAGCGTACCTCCTGATTCCCCAGCACGTCGGTCTTTCGGGAAAGCTCCTGCACACCTTGCGGAAAAAGGCCGTCCTTCCCCTCGTCACAGCGGTCGATGTATAAAAGCCTCCCCTTTTCCCATTGGGGATAACTAAGTAAAAAGTCCCTGAGTTTATCTAAATCTGTCATTTCCTCCACCTCCATTTCCCATAATCCCCCCATTCCCCCTCGTAGGGGCGAACTGCGTTCGCCCGCCAAACCTTCCCCTTTGGGGAAGGTGGCATTTGCGAGGAACGAGCAAATGACGGATGAGGTAAAAACCTCACACACCGCTACGCGGTCCCCCCTCCCCAAAAGGGAGGGTTTTCTTTCCCGCACCCTCGCCTCCCTCGTAGGGGCGAACTGCGTTCGTCCGCGGGCGATCAAAGATCGCCCCTACGAATCCATCGCAAAGCGATACCGCAACTGTCAATTGTCCATTCCTACTTACTCCCCGCTTCCCAATGGCAGATCTTGCCATCGAGATAGTAGGGCTTTGCATAAGATACCTGCATGGCGTTGCCCAGCTCATACCAATAGGACACATCTTTTCCGATGCCGGAAACCACCCGGTCGCCTACCATCAACGGACGGTCGCCGGGCACGATCAGCATAAACTCCCACTTTTTGAAGGTTCCCAGCTCATCGCGTACCATAACGATCTTGCACTGCAAATAGCATTTGTGGTAGTAACTGCGTTGGATCCGGTCGCCTACCTTACGGTAGACGGTGACTGTCTCCTTGCATAGTGAATAATCCATCATACCTGCACCCCTCTATAGAAATCCAAATAAACCGAAGCCTTCCCCATCAGCTCCCGGAACAGCGCTTTCGTACCGCAATCGCTGTAGGAAATCCGCATCTGCCCCATCTGGACTTGGGAGATGCCTGCCTTTCGCTCTCCGTGGCTGTAAAGGGTCTCCGCCATAGCACAAAGTGCCATTTTTTCCGATGTCTCTCCGGGTTCCTCCACCCGATAGGTGCGCTTCATTTTTTCCAGTGCGCCCGCAGCCTTGGCAGCCAATGCGGAAAATGCATCTTCCGGTATGGCACTGCCTAAGAAGCTGTTTTTGTAAAAATCATATGTGACCATAGGCAGTGCCTCCCGATCAGGCGATGGCGATGGAGTGAAGCACCGCTGCCTTCAGGGTGTTCTTCAGCGCCACGCCTGCCACCAGCTCTACCTCACCGGTCTTGACTGCGCCGGGCGCATTCAGATCGGGCATATAGGACTGGATGACACCGGTACCGGTGGGAGAGATGCCGTGGAAGCCGTCAAGACCCAGAGAAACCGCATAAATGCTGGTCTTTCCGTCCTTGGTCTCCACTACGTCACACATCTTTTCGCCATCGAAATACTGGCCCATATCCACCATCGGTACACCTGCATAGGTCTCCACGGTACGGCCGAACTCATCGCTCTTTCTCTCGTAGTAGCCGGCACGGCGGGCGATGGCGCGGAGCTTTACAAGCATCGCGCGATTCATCAGCAGCATACTGGGATTGCCGTCCAGCACGCTGAGGAAGCCGTCCATCTCGTCGAGGAATGCGTTGTAGTTGCTGTCCAGCTCCTCGGAGGTCTTGAGGGAAACCTGACTTTCCAGCGCATTGGCTGTACCGCCCAGCAGCTTCTTCAGGCCGTCAAAGGTGCCGCCCACATAGCCCTCTTCGCTTCCCACTGAGCCGTTGATCACCAGATTGTGGAAAAAGTTTGCGGTGGCCTTAATTTTCTGTTCTGCCTGAAATGCCAGCTCATCTGCGGCACCGGCCGTGTTCTGCAGCACACGGTCCATCTGGAAGGAGCCGCCCATAATAATGGCGCCTGTGGTCTTTTTCTCCTTTTTTGCCTCACCGGGGGTGTATTCGCCGCCCACAGTACGTACCGATGCGGTGGAGGGGGACTTTAACTGAATGTAACCGTAGGTCAGGGTGCTGCCGCCGGTGCCGGGGGAAATGGCATTGTCAAATACCATATTGTCCAGGAGCAGGCTGCTGCGGCGGAACATATCCACCACCTGCTGATCGACCTTGTCTGCCATACCGATTTTTGCTTCTGCTAATGTAATTGCCATAATTTTTTACTTCCTTTCCTTGTTAAAACGTAATTTCAGTGCGCCGGCAAGACTTACCGGCTCTTCTTCCCGAAGCGGACCAGCCGCTCCTGTGCCCCGTGCGAAAAGGGGCGGTAGCTCTTTGCTTTCAAAGAGATAGGGATTCTCCTCCCGGAGCTTTTCCACAGCCGCCGCAACGTCCTCCTCCGCACCGTTTTGCAGCGCCTCCATATCCAGCAGGGCGCAGATGGCTTTTTCATTTCTGCCGCCAAGCGCTGTAATGGCACGCTCTAACCGATGGGAAAACTGCAGCTGCCGCATCGCCGTCTCGTGGCGCTCCCGTTGCTGCCTGAGGGTCTCCTCCCAAGTCTCCTTTTCCGCCAGTAAGGACTGGCTTTCACTTTTTGCGCGCTGAATGTCCTTACCGTTTTCTGCCATAATGGCATCGATGACCTCTTTGGAAAGAGGTGTCTCCCCCACCGACAGATTCTGCAAAAATTCTCTTTTCATACAAAACTCCTTTCTACGCTTTTTAACGATGGTCGCTTCATCGAACTTTACCTTTCCTAATGGTAGGGGTCGGCGCCCCATCCCCTCCCCCGGGGGGAGGGTGGTTTTTGCAAAGCAAAAACCGGGTGAGGAATGCGGGCGGTAATGTTCTGTATTCGCACTTGTGCAGACCTATACTGCACGCCGTTCCTCATCCGGCTTCACTTACGTTCAGCCACCTTCCCCCCGGGGGAAGGGTTTTTCCAACTGTCAACTGTCAATTGTCAATTGTCAATTATCAATTTTCATATACTTTTCCCGAATTGCCTTCCTCTCCCCTTCCGTCTCGCAGGGCATATTAAACCGCCAGCCCAGCGCTACCTCAGGGGCAATCAGCCCGTTTTTCACCATCTCCAGATACCCCTCCCAAGTCTTATCCTCGTCAAAGAGCACCCCGTTGCCCCAGTCAAAGGTGACCTCGGTACTGACCTTCGGCAGTCGATACAGCTCCGCAAGCACCGCGCACAGAGCTGCTGTTTCCCCCACAGCCTTCTCCCAAACCTGCTGGCAGGCGATCACAAGCAGATTAAAATCCGCAGCGCTGGAGGTGATTTCCGTTGCTGTGCGATCCTCAATTTGGGCATCGCTGAGCATTCCCCGCCGCAAACCGATGATGCTCTCCACGTTCCGTAAATACTCCTGCTTTCGGGCAAGGAAGGATTCGTGCCGCAGCTTGGGAGAAAAGACGGTGATGCCCACCTCCTCAGGACTTTCATCCAGTCCCACAAAGAGATGGTCACTGAGCCCCTTTTCCTTATCGATGAGATCCGCAGAGGCGAAAATGCGGCTCTCGCCCCTTGTAAACTCTCCGCAAAGCTGGGCTTCATTGCGGTCGATGTTTCGAATCAGCTGCACCGCGGGCGCAAAAATGGCCACCCCATCGGGTGACCCGTCCACGCAGTTAATGCTGGGCACTTTCATCTGCACAAGGCCCAAGCCCAGTGGCACCTCGAAGCTGTAGCTCTCCGCCAGATTCTCATAAAGCGGATGGCTCTTCAGCGCCACGGGCAGCCCTAAGGTACTGCCATCCCCGGAGCGATACAGGCGATACTTGATCGTAAGCCTGCCACCGACCACCGTTCGCCGCTCCAGGAGGGTGTAGTGGTGCTTGCCGTAAACGCTCTTTTCCGCCGTGCCAATGTCGCAGGGGACGCCTTTTTCATCTCTTGCAAAGACCAAAATGTTCTGCCGCGGCACAAGGGTAAAGGCAAATCCTGCTGCCGTGGGACAAGGCTTAATGTAGCACTCACCGCCTTTGAGCAAAAGCTGCATTGCCTCCCGTCCCAACTCCCCAAGGGGCAATAGCGCCGCGTCCAGCTTGCCGCTGCACTCGCCAAAGATAGCAGAAACCAGCTTATTGACCACCGTATAGCCGATGCGCTGACAAGGGTCACCCTCTCCCGTGCCAAAATAGATTTCCTCCCAGTCCTGCATCGCCTGCCGCATTTTCCGGGATGTCTGATCCGCTGCCCCAAAGGCAGCTTCATACTGATAGATGCTCATAAATTCTCCTCATTTCTCATATTTTGCTTTCCCTTGTAGGGGCGAGCATCGCTCGTCCGTGCCGCACCCCCAACATTCTGCAATCTTGCGACTTTTGCGGACGGGCAATGCCCGCCCCTACGATCTTCTTCGACGGTGCATATTAAAATCCGTCCGCTTGCGGACACCTTAATTGTCCATTGTCAATTGTCCATTTTTCTGCTCAACACCGTTGAGCAGAAATACCGAATATCGTCCATCGCGTGATCATTCTCCTTTACCGGCGCCTCCTTTCCCTCCTCCCATACATAAAGGGAAAACTCCCGGATACTATCCCGACATTCCTCGGTAAACTGTAAAACCCCACTTTCTAAATAGTGCGCCACCGTCTGAATGCCCGGAAGTACCCGATTTTTCGCCCGACGGACGGAAAAATGCCCATACCGTCGAATCAGGGCAATAAAAGACGCCGCTGAGGGATCCACAATGATCTGCTCCACCGGTTTATCTCCTGCAAGACGGAGGATCGCCCGATAATACTCCTCGTCGGTAAGGCGCTTCCCCCGCTCCCGTCCGTTATAGTAGTACTCCCGCACCCGCACCGCCCGGCCACCGCCCACGCACCAAAGGCCTGCAGAAAAAGGGTTTACCGTACCGTAGTCTACAGATATGTAGTACCGCCCCTCCGGGATGTCCTTTGTAATATGCCTGTCCGGCGAAAAGCGGTAAATAAGCCCCTCTGCCGCCCGCCAGATGCCACGGACATAGCGGTCATAAAAAACACCCCGGTAGAGACGCTCATACCGCAAGCGGATGGCGCTGTCCAAGCCGGGGTTATCTTCCATTGTAAAGTGGAGATGGAGCGCATTTTTGTCTTTGGCGCGGCAGATCCATTCCTTGTAAAACCAGTGCTCCGGCCCGGCAGGATTGCAGCTAAACCACAATCTGCTCCCGGCTACGGAGCATCGGGCGCAGGCCTGCTCCACAAAGGAACGGGGCATCAGCACCACCTCGTCCAGAAGCACCCCTGCCAAGGTAATGCCCTGTACCGACATATAGGAGCTTTCGTCCTGACCGCCAAAGAGATAGTAAACATTTTCCCTGTCCCCAAGCCGCACCGTCAGCTTATTTTCCCCGCGATGCTCGGTGATTTGAAACTGGCGTCCAAGCCACTTGGGCAGCTGCAAAATAATATTGCGCCGGAGTGCCGAAACGGACTTACCGCAGATACCGAAGACCTGCCTGTCAAAGGAGGCCATGGACCAAAGGAAAAAGCCGCCCACCAAGCAGTAGGTCTTGCCGGAGCGGACAGCACCGTCGCAGATGATGGCATCGTAGTCCCGGAATTTTGGTCTATTCCACCAAGTCAGCGCAAGTATCTGCTTTTTGCTCAGCGTCATAGAAACCGACCTCCTCTCTGGTGGCAGAAAGCACCGCCTCCATGATCCCGACAGAGGCATCGTCCGGCAGGGACGCGCCGCCAAAGAGCCCAACCGCCTTACCGAGAAGCTCCAAGGCCTTTAATTTGTCGTAGAATTTGACCTTGACACCGGAGGCAGTTTTCTCGATCTGGCAGATAGCTGCCGCTTCGTTGGGAGAAAGCTTTTTTCCGTCTTTCAGGAGGATCTCACCATTTTCCACAAATAAATAATTGGTCACCCGAGCAAAGCCCACAGCAACCAATTCGTTTAAGATATTCTCTTTTGAAATTTTCTTATGTCTCCCCAAAACCTCACCCCTTCCTATCTCGGTTGTCATTGCGAGGACGGCTCTGCCGTCCGTGGCAATCTCCTGCGCCGCACCCTCGTTCCCCTCGTAGGGGACGGGTTTCCCGTCCCGCCAAAGCCTCCCTTGTGCAAAGGGAGGTGGCAAAAATCTCTGATTTTTGACGGAGGGATTGTCGTCCCTTCCCGTTGTCATTGCAAGGCACTTGCGGACACCCCAACTCTCAACTCTCAACTCCCATCATCCACGCTACCATTATATCACGGCATTCCGAAAAAATCTTCCCATTTTTTTCCCATTTTCAAAATTGCAAAAATGCCGAAAAGCCGCACCACGTCTACACTTTCCGCCCCTCACACAAAAACGACTCATTTTTTTCTTCCCATCGTCCCACCTCGTAGGGGACGGGTCTCCCGTCCCGCATTCCCCCACCCTCGTTCCTCTCGTAGGGGACGGGTTTCCCGTCCCGCATTCCCCACCCTCGTTCCTCGCGTAGGGGACGTGTTTCCCGTCCCGCCAAAGCCTCCCTTGTGCAAAGGGAGGTGGCAAAAATCTCTGATTTTTGACGGAGGGATTGTCGTCCCTTCCCGTTGTCATTGCGAGGCACTTGCGGACACCCCAACTCTCAACTCTTAACTCTCAACTCCAACCATCCACGCTACCATTATATCACGGCATTCCGAAAAAATCTTCCCATTTTTTTCCCATTTTCAAAATTGCAAAAATGCCGAAAACCCGCGCCAGCTCTACACTTTCCGCCCCTCACACAAAAACGCCTCATTTTTTTCTTTCTCCTCCGTCCCGCATTCCCCCACCCTCGTTCCTCTCGTAGGGGACGGGTCTCCCGTCCCGCCAAAGCCTCCCTTGTGCAAAGGGAGGTGGCAAAAATCTCTGATTTTTGACGGAGGAATTGTCATTTATCCTACTTTATCAATCCCCCAGTCTCGCATACGCTCGACAGCCCTGCCGGGCCCGCGCCCCTTTTGTCCGCGTTGCGGACATTTTCCCCGCTAACGGGGAAATCTACCCTTTACACAAGGGGGCCTTTTCTTTTCCGCACCATCGTACAAACTCGTAGGGGCGACCATCGGTCGTCCGTGCCGCACCTCCGACACCGTAAAATGTCGAAACATTGCGGACGGGCAATGCCCGCCCCTACAACCTCTTTCGATGGTGCATAATTGTCCATTGTCCATTTTCCATTGTCAATTTTATTTTTGTCTCTTGACAATTTGAAATCCTATGATACAATAAATAAGCTTTCGGAGGCTTAGCTCAGCTGGTTAGAGCGCATGCTTCACACGCATGAGGTCGACGGTTCGAGTCCGCCAGTCTCCACCATAAAAGAAAAGACCACCCAATCGGGCGGTCTTTTCTTTTATCTTAGATGCAAAAGGACTCGAACCCCTTTTTAGAAGAATACCGGGCAGGAGATGCAAAAACCGCACCGCGGAAAAAACGCGGTGCGGTTTTATATATCTACTTAGAAAAATACGCTCTTTGCCTTTTCCTTGATCTCCTTGGAGGCGATAAAGGGGATGCGGGTGGTGTAACCGTTCTTAGCGGCAACGATCTTCTTGGTGGGCCAGGCAAAGATGTCCCGATTCCACTGGTCGATGGTGTCGTTATACAGCTCTCTTGCGGCGGTGATTTCCCGCTGCAGGTACATATTCTGCTGCATTGCATCGGCAATTTCCCGATGGGCGGCAAGGTCAGGATAGTTTTCCACCGCCACATTGATGTTCCGGGAGATGTTTTCGATCTGACCGCTCATTTCGTTACGGGCAGCATCCACGTCGCCATTTCCGGAGCGGTACTTTGCCAGCTCCACGAAGGTGCTCTTATCCAGATCGATGGCCTTATCCAAAAGCCGGGCGCAGTTCTGCAGAACCATAACGCGCTGCTCTAAGTAGTTATCGATCTGGGAGGCATTTCTCTGGATCTTCTGCTGAAGCTGGTCGAAATGCTTCTGGGCATTGGTCTTCATAAAAAGGAACACCACACCGGGGATAATGCCGCAGACCCACAGCGCGACTTCAAAAATCTTGGAGCCTGCGCCTACCTCAACGGGGATCTTCTTCACGATCACGTTGGTATCCAAGCCTTCTTCTCTGATTTCGGGATTGAGTTCATCTAATTGATTCGCCATATGGATTCTCCTTTTTCATTACTGAAATATGCTTAAGCCGTTTCGGCTTGCAATGGGATTTTTCGCTTTCTCGCTTTGTGTCACAAAGAAGTGGTTTTCTGCCTTCAGCGGCAGGTAGTCATCCCACTCTACCGGCACACTGTGCATCCTTCCGTCACCACCCAGCATAGGAACGATCTCCAGACGCTTCGCAATGTCATAGGAATAGGCAGTGATGCTTGTCTCATCCACACCGTCCTTACAGCGGACAAACTTAGATTTATAAATTGCCTCCGTCTTTGTGTCCGGATGGACTGCATAGCCGCTATCGACTGCACTGGCGAGGGTCTCGAACTGCTTAAGGGAATAGGTTTGGGACAGATCTGCAATGGGCTTCAGGGAATGGACCGGCCGTTCCTGATATAGGGGAATGGCCAAAAGGGGCGCAAAATCAAAATACACCGCCTTAAAGAACTCCTCGTTTTTACAGAGGAAATTGCTCTTGATTACATCAAAGGAATACGCGCTGTACGCCTCCGGCAGGAGCAAAAGGTCTCTTCCCTGAGAGTGCTGGGTAATGATCCGGTTGGTGCGTTTTTCCTTCAGGAAATGGAAATCGTCACCGTAGCCGGTTTTCGACAGCAGCAGATCCACCATATTGGTCTGGGCCAAGGGGGTAAAGAGTGTCCGGAACTGCACCTCGTCGGTTCTGTCTAAGGCATCAAAGAGCACCTCGAACTCGGAGTTAGACATACTGGTAAAATCGTCGTTTTCCTCCACTGCTTCCTCGTTCCGCTTTTGCAGCTTCCGCTCACCCTTTTTTACATACCGCTGGATCTCCTTTTCGCTCTTACGGTCCAAATGGGTAGCATCCCGGGTAAAGGACAGCTCCGGACCGCCTTGGGCGCAGTAGGAAAGCACCACCTGCGTATGGTAATAGGGCTTGGGCTTTGTGACCGTAGCGTGGAGGGTTTGGGACTGGGTACGGGTATGCCAGTTGCCCTTGCTGTCCCGGTATCGCTCTGTCCAGTAAATGGTCTTATAGCCGTGGTAAGTCTCCACACCCATGGTATGGACCCGCTTCTTTTCAAACAGGAAGGGATTTTCGTTGTAGTGACCTGCCAGAAGATCAATGGCGCATTGCTCTTTGTCGTCCTGAACGGTAAAGTCATAATTGACCTTCATATCCTTTTCCTGCTCCGCGGAAAAACAGGTCGCAAAAGTAACAAGGGGCATCGTCTCCTCTATCAGCCCAAGTGCATCCCGATCGGTAAAGAGATGATTGAGCGGCTGCATCTGCCGATAAGCTTCGTTCAGCAGCGCCTCTGCCTTTTGATCTGCCTCCTCGATCTCCTTCTTGAGAGCGCGGATCATGGGAGTCAGCTTTAATATCACAAGCGGGATCAGGATAACGGTAATACAGGCCAGCACACGGAAAAACCGCAGCCAGTTCCGCTTGGTGGTCAGCTTCCCGACATTTTCCTTGCAGGTATGGTACTCCCGAACGGTTTTCCGGTTTTGTTCAATATCCACCTTAGACTGTTGCACCAGCTTTTCAAAAAAAGCTTCCGTCTTTGCAAGATGCTGCGCCTTCAGCCTTGTATCATAAGCCTCCACCGGGTCAAAAATAGCCGTTTCCATCTGATCCCCCCTTTTTTATGACATTATACAGCATTATTCGCCCTGTGTAAAGTTTTTATTGCAAAAGAATCTCTGTAAAATGTATACAAACATCCACCATCTTCCCTGTCATTGCGAGGCGCTTGCAACCTGGCAATCTCCCACACCGCACCCTCGTCCCTCTCGTAGGGGGCGATTCACGAATCGCCCGCCAAAGCCCTCCCCTTTTCTGAAAACAAAAAACGACCCTTCCGGTGAGAAGGATCGTTTTATATTACTTTTTGAATACAAAAAATTTACTGAGCACATAGTTAAATACGACGACAAAAACTGCAAGGATTAGCTTCATCACAAGGAAATTCCATTTTAGAATATCTACCGTCAGCCATAGGCTTACCGTTTCTACGATCAGGGAACCTACCCGGCTGCCAACGAAGCGGAGAAGCTCTCCAAGAACACCGCGTCCCCAGCTTTTGCTTTCAAAGACATACAGCTTATTGGTCACATAAGCAAAGGCAACCGCCGCTGCCCATGCAATGACATTACTGACCCACGCAGGCCAACTGACGAAGTAATGCAGCGGCAGGCTAACCGCATAGTTGACTACCGTAGTCAGCACGCCGAATACCAAATATATGACCGTCGCGCGGTATTTCTCATAGAGTGCCTTTAACTTTTCGTACACAGTATTTTTCCTCTCTTAAAGACCAAGGTCCTCCCCTACCAGCACGAATTTGATTCGGCCTTTGGGGCGGCAGTTACGGGTAATAATGATCTGATTGCAAATACAGCTCTCGCTCTTGCAGTCTGCGCAGGTGCCGGTTGCCGTGCAGGGGTTATCCAACAGGAACCGCTGCTGATTCAGCGGTGCCGCCACCGTCCGGGCGCGACGGACAGCTTCTTCCAAAGTATCCATCACCTTATTCATACCGGCAATGACCAGCACCGTCTTCGGACCAAAGGCAATGGCGGCTACCCGGTTGCCGGTACCGTCAATATTGACCATTTGGCCATCCAGCGACAGCGCATTTGCGCCGGTAAGAAAAACATCCGCGCCCAGATGCTTATGCATCAAATTGGCCCGCTCCTCCGCTGTGGCACAGCTGTCCCGATCCATAGGCTGATACGGGCCGTTTTTCAGTGCCTCCATCAGTCCGATCTGCTGGGCAGACATAGCGCCGCCCCAGCCAACCGTAGACCCTTCCGGGATCCAGCTTAGGGCCATTTGCAGGGCTTCCTCCCGGGTCGCGCAGTAGCAGGCATCAAAATGCCGGCTTTTCAGATTCTTTACCAGTATCTGCCCTCTTTTTTCATAGGTCATTTCCTTTAGTGTAGCCATAAATCTTTCCTCACTTACCCAGTAATTTCTCCAGCGCAGCCAGCTTCAGGCAGGTGCAGAACACATCCATTGCCTTCTGCAGCTCCTCCACCGGCGGCAGACTGGGCGCGATACGGATATTGCTGTCGTTGGGGTCAATGCCATAGGGATAGGTGGCGCCGGCAGGGGTCATCACCACACCGGCCTCCTTGCAAAGCGCCAGCGCCCGTTTTGCCGTGCCGGGCATGGTATCGAGGCTGACGAAGTAACCGCCCGTGGGATTGCCCCAGCTTGCAAAGCCGCATGGCTTCAGCTGCTCCTCTAAAATTTCAGCCACCACCTGGAACTTAGGTGCCATAATGGCTGCATGTACCTTCATAAGCTCCAAGGTATGCTTCCGATCCTTCAAAAAGCGGACGTGCCGCAGCTGATTGACCTTATCGTAGGAGATCATCTGCACAGAAAAAAGACGCAGAAAATAATCCACATTCGCCTCCGAGCAGGCCAGCACCGAAACACCGGCACCGGCAAAGGTGATCTTGGAGGTAGAGGCAAATTCATAGACCATATCGGGATTGCCGTACTGCGCACACAAACCGATAATGTCGGGAAACTCCACATAGTCGCCGATAAATTCGTGGACACAGTAAGCATTATCCCACATAATGGCAAAGTCCGGTGCCGCAGGCTTCAGTGCCGCAAAGCGGCGGACAGTCTCGTTGGAAAAGATAATGCCGGTAGGATTGGAATATTTCGGCACGACCCAAATACCCTTTACTGCCGGGTCTTTGATGTATTCCTCCACAAGGTCCATATCCGGCCCTTCCGGCGTCATCGGAACGGTAATCAGCTCCGCACCGAAAAACTCGGTGATGCGGAAATGCCGGTCATAGCCGGGAGCGGGGCAAAGGAATTTGACCTTTTCCTCCTTGCACCAGGGACGGGGACTGTGGAGAAGTCCGTGGCTGTATGCACGGGAGATCACATCAAAAGCAAGATTGAGGCTGGAGGTACCGCCAAGAACGGTCTGTTCCGGCTTACAGCCTAAAATATCCGCCCAAAAGGCTCTTGCGCTGGGCATACCGGCCAGCTCACCGTAGTTACGGACATCCGTATTGTCTGCAACGCAATCCTCCGGCTCACTGAGAACTGTCAAAATTCCACTAACCGCGTCCAACTGTGCCTTTGCCGGCTTACCGCGGGCCATATTGAGATCCAAGCCCTTCTCTTTACATTCTTCAAAATAGGCCTTTTCCTTCGCATAGGCAGCCAGCAGCTGCTGCGCATTCATTTTGGCGTAGACTTGCATAGAATTAACCACCCTAACATATAACAGAATTGTTATAGGTATTATACACATATGATATATGAAACGCAATCACTTTTTTCCGAAAACAGCGTATTTTCGGATTTTTTGTAGCTATATACAACAATCGCCCCTTCTCTGCAGGGAAATTATGCATATTTATCCTTGCAATCTCCACTTTCATCCGTTAGAATAGAAAAATCAAAGTATTGGAGGAGAAATTATGGCCCCTGCTGTAAACATTCCCGCGCTATTCGGAAGTGATGTATTCAACGAAGCCACGATGGCCAGTCGCTTGGACAGCAAAACCTTTGACGCGTGGAAGCAGTGCATCGAAAACGGCACCTCGCTTCCTTTAGATGTGGCAAACGAGATTGCGGTGGCTATGAAGCAATGGGCCATCGAAAAGGGCGCCACCCACTATACCCACTGGTTCCAGCCTATGACCGGCATCACTGCAGAGAAGCACGACTGCTTTATCACGCCTGCTGATGACGGCACTGTCATTATGG
Organism: Oscillospiraceae bacterium; assembly: GCA_015067665.1. Taxonomy (GTDB): domain Bacteria; phylum Bacillota; class Clostridia; order Oscillospirales; family Oscillospiraceae; genus Faecousia. The sequence goes on from SVLZ01000022.1 coordinate 27,919, forward strand.
AGTTTTCCGGCAAAGAGCTGGTGCGGGGCGAGCCGGATGCCTCCTCCTTCCCCTCCGGGGGTCTGCGGGCAACCTTTGAAGCCCGTGGCTATACCGCTTGGGATCCGACCTCTTTTGCCTTTGTCCGGGACGGCAGTCTCTATATTCCCACCTGCTTCTTCTCCTACACTGGGGAGGCGCTGGATAAAAAGACGCCCCTTCTTCGCTCCATTGACGAGGTTTCCCGGGAGGCTGTCCGTATTTTGCGGCTCTTTGGCGATCAGGAAACCCACCGGGTCATTCCTTGTGTCGGCGCGGAGCAGGAGTATTTCCTGCTTCCCAAGGATCTCTATGCCCAGCGGGAGGATCTGCGGCTGACGGGCCGTACTCTCTTTGGTGCCCAACCGCCTAAGGGGCAGGAGCTGGATGACCATTACTTCGGTACGATCCGGGGTCGTGTCTCCCGGTTTATGCAGGATCTTGACGAGCAGCTTTGGCGCCTTGGTGTCCTTTCCAAGACAAAGCACAACGAAGCAGCCCCCTGCCAGCACGAGCTTGCACCTATCTATACTGCCGCAAATAATGCCTGTGATACCAACCAGCTTATGATGCAGGTGATGAAAAAGTGCGCCGCCAAGCACAGTCTCGTGTGCCTGCTCCACGAAAAGCCTTTCGCCGGTGTCAACGGCTCCGGTAAGCATAACAACTGGTCTCTTTCCACTGACTCCGGCAAAAACCTCTTCAGCCCCGGTCAGACCCCGGCGCAAAATGCCCGTTTTCTGCTGTTTCTGACTGCCTTTATCCACGGCATTGACGAGTATCAGGAATTTCTGCGTTGCTCCATTGCAGGCGCCGGCAACGACCACCGTTTGGGTGCCAACGAAGCGCCCCCTGCCATCGTGTCCATTTTCCTTGGCGACGAACTGACTGCCGTGGTAGAGTCCATCATCCACAGCACCAATTACGAAGGCCCATGTAAGAGCCTGATGCGCATCGGCGTAGACGTTCTGCCCCCCATTCCCAAGGACACCACCGACAGAAACCGCACCTCGCCCCTTGCTTTCACCGGCAATAAATTCGAGTTCCGTATGGTTGGCTCTTCCCAGTCCATCGCCGGGCCGAATATCGTTCTTAATACCATTATGGCGGAAATTCTTGCCCGGTATGCAGACGAACTGGAAAAGGCAACGGACTTTGAGGACGCGCTCCACAGTCTGATCTGCCGCAGCCTGACCGCCCACGAAAGGATCATCTTTAACGGCAACGGCTACGCTAAGCAGTGGGAGGAAGAAGCCGCCCGCAGAGGTCTTTCCAATCGCAAATCCACACCGGAGAGCCTTTCGGCATACACAATGCCGAAGAATATCGCGCTGTTCAAAAAGCACGGCATCTTTACAGAGAACGAGTTCCACGCCCGGTATGAGATCTATTTGGAGGCCTACTGCAAGATCATCAATATCGAAGCGAGAACAAGCGTAGATATGGCGCTGCGCCAGATCCTGCCTGCCGCCACCGCCTACTGCGCTGCCCTGACCCACGGCATTGTGGATAAATCCGCTGTCGGTCTTTCCTGCAAAGCAGAAACGGCCCTGGCGCAGAAGCTCTCTTGCGCCGCAGATAAGCTATTGGAAGCCTGTGAAGCCTTGGAAACAATGCTTGGAAATGTCCCCGCCGATAAACAGACCGCCGCAGAGTATTACCATAATACCGTCTGCGCCCAAATGGCTGCCCTTCGCAGCTATGCAGACACCTTGGAAAAGTACACCGACAAAAAGTACTGGCCCTACCCCACCTATTCCGACCTGCTTTATTACTAAGAAACAACCGCAGTACCGATTCACCGGTACTGCGGTTAACTATTTGACAAATTGGAATTTACTCAGTTAGTAATCTTTCAGTTTCTTCCATGTCCTTTTCAATCAGGGGTCGCATACTGTCCTTGTACTTCGATAAATCAGCGCCATGAAAACAGGACAGTATCCTTGGAA
>SVLZ01000080.1 GCA_015067665.1 Oscillospiraceae bacterium
GGCCTTTATTCATTTCCCAGCGTTTCCGCAGACCGGCAACGATATTGGGAACGATGAATTTAAGAATACGCGCACCAACGGCTGTTGCCATAATGTTGCAGTTCGCAATTGCCTCTACTGCATCAGAAAGATTGCCGTTGACCGCGGTTACATTCTCCACCCAAACATCCTCATAGCCTTCCGTGGACACAATACGGATGGGGTACTTTTCTTTTTCCTGCAAAGCCTTGATTACCGGCTCAGCAACATCGATAAAGGTTACCTGATAGCCACTTTGGCTCAGAAGCGCGCCGATAAAGCCACGACCGATATTGCCGCCGCCGTACATGACTGCTCTCTTCATATCCCCTTAGCCTCCGTACATTTCATATAATTTCAGAACTTCATCTACCGTCTTTACTCCATTAGAAGCGCTAACCTCACTAAGAGACGATGCCGCAGTGCATGCGCCAAGCTTCAAGGCATTTGCCATATCCATATCCGTTTCCGCACCGTAGAGTACACCCGCGCAGAAAGCATCGCCTGCGCCTACAGTACCCTTAATATACCCGCTGGGCAATTTCAGGCTTTTTACTTCCCAGTATTTTCCGTTTTCGTCAATGCCGCAGCCAAGCTCAGGACAATGGATTACGGCCCAAGTGGATACGCCATATTCTCTCAGCTTTTTGAGCGCAACGGGCAGATTTTCCTTGATAAGACTACCTTGCTCGTCCCGGAGAGCCACACCTGTGCTCTGCTGGGCTTCGATCTCGTTGATGATGCAGTAATTGGCATATTTCAGCGCCGGTGTTACCAATTTTGCAAAACGGTCACCGGTCTCCGACACCACATCGATGGAGGTCTTAATGCCCATTTTCTGTACTTTATGTAAAAGTCTTGCCATCTTGGTGCCATACTCACCATCCTCTGCATCCAATGCGGGCAGAAGCAGAATATAGCCAATGTGGAAAATGTCCACATCCAGCTTTTCTAAATCAATATCCTTTTCTCCATAATAGGCATTGGCGCCTGCGTGCTGGAAGAAGGTACGCTCCTTTGTCTCGTTATTGCTCATAACGGCTGTAAAGGAGGTTCTGCCGTCGCGACGTACCTGCGACAGGTCGATATTGGGGTACTTCCCCATTTCCTGTAAGATGAAATCACCCTCTGCATCGTAGCCAGCATAGCCGGAGGCCACAAGATGCATCTTGGGGTCTAATCTTGCCAAGTCTGAGATGGTATTACAAACGCTGCCACCGGTGGAATTCTGGATACCCTCAGTAATATGGACAAGCTCGCCCTGCCGCGGCCATGTTGTGATTGGGTAAGTAATGTCAACAACCATATTGCCTGCACAGCAAATACCTTTACGCATATTGATTCCCTCACTTTTCTGCATTGTGCAAACTGTCGTCTGTTATCGATAACAGATTAACAAATTTCTCCATTTTTGTCAATGACTTTCTTACTTAGATATCCTGCATTATCTCTGCTTGCACTCTCCGCATATTTTAAGGCTATAAAAACAAATAGCGAATACTTTGCTTGTAGCCCTCGATAATAGCTTGAATGTCTATCATTCCCCGCCTTTCTCCACTGAATCTATATTGTAATCATAACCGCCTTCACACACCGACACACCGAGCTGGTGGTTTTCTTTATACAACAATACCCCCTAATGTAGCTATTGTCCCACATCAGGGGGTGTTTTGTCGATTGTCCGCTTTTACTGGTTCTGTTCAGTTTCAGGAAGCGGTTTTTGACCACATAGTTGACCATATACGGAATTGGAGTGCGTGGAAGCAGTGGATTTAAGAGTTCCGGAGAGCATCTGCACACAAAACAGAAAGCGCCGGAAAGGGTTCTAAATTGTAGGAAAAAGCTTTGCGGAATGCTTTGGGACTATGAGCGACAAAGTTCGACATATTTCGCAAAAGTTCCGAAGACATCCCAAACAACAGAAAAACCGTCAATTGAATGCCTAAAAAGTTATCATCCTCGTCCACCGCTCGCGTACTGACCACATAGTACTAAATCTTCAATTTCGGTAAACACCGGACAATACCACCGCAGAACATAACTAAACGCTTTCACTCTAGGCTAATTTTTCCACTAATTTGTGTCTTTTAAAAGACCACAACGGAAGCTTACAGTCTATTGCCCACTTAAATGAAAAATGAACACCGGCCTTATTCTTTGTTTATAGCTGCACAATTTTCAAAACACTAACATGAGGTCAATCAAGCTTTTAGGGCAGCGAGAAATTCACTCTCGCTGCCCTATTCTTTGTTAATAACAAACCAATTGCTGGACGAAGAAGCCCAATACCAAATCAGCAGGAAAACAGAACGTTATTTACAATGCTTTCCAAGTATTCCTGTCTGCCGCTGCCGGGGAGTTCGGGTGCTCCCATTTCTTCTGCGTAAGCAGCCAGTTCTTCCAAGGTAGCTTCACCGCTGCGGATCTTAGCACCGATGCCTGAATTGTAGGAGGAATAGCGGTCAGCGATAAAACCGTCAATTCTGCCGTCCTCAATGATCTTCGCTGCCTTAATGAGGCCCAGAGCAAAGGCATCCATACCCAGAATAAAGGCGTGGAACATATCCTCGTGTGTATAGCTGGGACGGCGATTCTTGGCATCAAAGTTGAAGCCACCGGTCAAACCGCCCGCCTTCAGCACTTCGTACATACACATTGTGGTCTCGTAAACATTGAAGGGGAACTCATCGGTATCCCAGCCCAGCAGGTAGTCGCCCTGGTTGGCATCGATAGAGCCCAGCATACCGTTGATAGCGGAGATCCGCAGATCGTGCTGGAATGTATGTCCTGCAAGCGTTGCGTGATTGGCTTCGATGTTCATCTTAAAGTCCTTATCAAGACCGTAGTAGCGCAGGAAGCCGATAGCAGTAGCCGCATCAAAGTCGTACTGGTGCTTCATAGGCTCCTTGGGCTTGGGTTCGATATAGAAATCGCCCTTAAAGCCAATAGAGCGGCCATAATTGACAGCGAGACGCATCAGGTTTGCAATGTTCTCCTGCTCAAACTTTACATCGGTGTTGAGCAAGGTCTCGTAGCCCTCACGACCGCCCCAGAACACATAGCCCTTGCCGCCCAACTTGACGGTAATATCCAGTGCCTTCTTCACCTGGGCAGCTGCAAAGCAATAGACATCTGCAAAGTTGGTAGAGCCTGCACCGTTCATAAACCGAGGATTCGAGAACATATTGGCAGTGCCCCACAGGCACTTGATGCCGGTTTCCTTCATCTTTTCCAAGATGTAATCAGAGATCTCATCCAAACGGCGGTTGGTCTCCTTAATATCATCGGCCTCAGGAACGATATCCACATCGTGCCAGCAGAAATATTCGATGCCCAGCTTCTGCATAAACTCGAAGCCTGCATCTACTTTTGCCTTTGCGTGTTCCATAGTGCCTTTTTCTACGCCAAAAGACTTGTCTGCGGTGTCACGACCGAACATATCGGTGCCGCCTGCGCAGAGGTTATGCCACCAAGCCATAGCAAAGGGCAGATGCTCCTTCATGGTCTTGCCCATAATGACCTGATCGGGGTTATAGAACTTAAAAGCCAAAGGATTGGTGGAATTGGGTCCCTCATAGGGGATCACAGGAATATTGGGAAAATACATATTGGTTTCCTCCTTAGTTCAGCTCTGCAAAAAGGCTTTTGCAGGCAGGATAGATTTTCTTAAACTGCTGGTATCTTGCCTCATATTTGGCGACAAGTTTAGCTTCCGGTTTTACGGTATTGGCCACAGCACACAGCTTTTCGCAGCAAGATTTGACACTGTCATATTCACCGCAGGCAACCATCGCAAGCATTGCGCCGCCCAT
>SVLZ01000023.1 GCA_015067665.1 Oscillospiraceae bacterium
TGTTGTTGCTGCCAAAATGAAAAAAGCGCCGGTAATGGTGTTGTTCATTCTTTCCTTTGTCTGTGCTATGGCTATGGGCTATATGTCCAGTCAGGACTCGACACAGGCATGGGTCAACTGGGTAGAGCAGAGCATCAATACGGTCAGCCAGCTTTGTCTGATGATTGGTACAATCCTGCTTCATAAGGCAGGCTTAAAGAGCTTTACTTGGGAGGCAACCAAGGTATGACAGAGAAAATGCTGAAAAAAATCAGTGCGCAATTCCCGCTCAAGGAGCTTTCTTGCGGGGAGTTTGCCCAGCAGAAGGTCAGCGGTATGCGCTTTCAGATCCGCCGTTTTCAAGCAGAGGGCTTAGGCAGCGTGTCGGAAATGAGAGCTGTAGGCTTTTTCGGTCTTATGAAAATGGATACGCTTATTATTACCCCAACCGAAAAGGATATGCCCCTTTATTCCTATGACCGTGTATTGGCAATGGGTAACGATACCCTGATCTTTGAGCTGTACGACACCTTGCTGGGTGAGACAGCGCTTTCAGGTTTAGAGAAGGTGAAGGAAACCTATCAAGAGCTTCCGGACCACGATCTTGGCGAGCATTGGTATGATGATATTAAGCTTGCTGTCAGCCTTTCCAAGAAGGGCAAAAAAGTCCACACAGTGGCTTTTGATAAATGCACGATAGAATATTTGGAGGCGTATCTAAAAGCGGCAAAGATGGCGGCTGACTGCGATGCGGATAAAAAGCGGGAGAAGGCCAGCGTCTATGTAGAGGGCTTGCTTAAAAACGGCGGTCCTTCCACCGATGTGTTCAAAAAAGGCATTGGCGAAGAAAAGACCGGAGAGCTGTTCCGCAAGGTACTGTTTGCTACGAAAGTATAAAAAAGATTGCCGGAGAGAAACTCCGGCAATCTTTTATTTTGCGACATTTACTTTCTTGTCCGCATACAGCATTAAGAACAGAGCCATGAGAAGCTCACCGTACATACTAATGTAGAACATCAGCTCCAGACAGGCGGCGCCTAAACCGGAGAAGGCAAACATCAGAAATGCAGACAGGAACAGATGGGGTGTTTTTTGCTTGACCCAAACCACGATGCCGGCAATCATCATAGGAATCACCGTGCCGAAGGTCAGCAGGGAATTGACGATCTCTGCCCAAGCGGGGGCAGATACGGAAATGTAGCGGCAGATACCGGCAACATTTGCCACACCAAGCTGACGGATACAGCCGTCAGCAATGCCGAGGGCAATCAACACACCAGTGATTATCCAAGCTGCGGTTTTCCAAAAGCCTTTGAAATCCAGAGCATAGGCACAAATCAGGAAGATCAGGGGGATAAGTCCACCGTGAAACACATAGCGCAAACGACTAATGGCTAAAAAGACCGCGCTTTCTGTCATAAAGCAACCCAGCGCCAATGCCAGCGCATCGTAGGTAAGACCGACACAGATCAGTCCTGAGAGAAGAAAAATGAGATTTTTCGTTTTTGCGTAGCGGGAGAAGAGCAGATAAGTAAAGCATAGCTCTGCAACGGTGATGAACCATAGCATAATGGGACAAGACGCGTACAAGATCTTCAGCATAAGATCGCCTCCCGGTAATTTTTTTAATTCTCAGCCCAAGCCTTGCAAGTAGCAACGGTCTTTTGGGGGCTGTGCGCCCATTCGTCGGCGCCGATGTTTGCGCAGGCTTCTGCGGAGACAGGTGCGCCGCCAATGATGACCTTGCAGTCGAGACCTGCGTCACGGATGGCCTGTACGGTTGCTTTCATAGAATCCAGCGCCAAGGTCAGAACGCCGGAGAGTGCCACGATCTTGATGCCTTCTGCCTTTGCGGTTTCTACAACCTTTTCAGCGGGGCAGTCAATGCCGAGATCCAAAACATCAAAGCCGTTGGCCTCCAGCATAGAACGGACGATATTCTTGCCGATGTCGTGCAGATCGTCCTTAACGGTACACAGGATCATCCGGGTCTTTGCGCCGGAGGAAACGGCGCCTGCTAAGTAAGGCTTCAGAATTTCTACGGCATCGGTCATCAGCTCGCCTGCGTAGATCAGGTCGCCTACAAAGTACTCGCCCTCTTCAAAGAGCTTGCCGACAGTGTCCATACCCTTTTGGCAGGCTTCCATTGCTTTGCCGGCAGCTTCCTCGGAGTCAACAGCCTCCAAAAGCTCCTTTACGGTATCTTCATCTAATTCGCCCATAGCGGCGGCTAAGCTTTCAAAATCAATCATAAGTATATCTCCTTTTATTTGTTGCGTAGGGGTCATTCACGAATGACCCGCGGGCGATTCGTGAATCGCCCCTACAAGTTATTTTTTGCCGAACAGTCCCTTGCGGTATGCCCGGTTATATTTTCTGCCGCCCTTGTCAGCCATACGGAGCGCTTCGCAGGCATAGATGGTGCCCATCATCGCATCGCTGCAGGGGTCCATAATGGCGCTGTCCAGACCTGCGGCAATGGCATAGGCCATACAGTTCATATTCACATATTTCCGGGCAGGCATCTCAAAGCTGATGTTGGAAATTGCGCCGGTGACCTTGACCTCGGGGGCATAAGCGTGGATGTTTTCAATGCAGTAGACAAAGTCTTCCATAGCGCTGGGCATCGTTGCCAAAGCCATCACGCAGGGGTCAATGTGAAGCTTATTCAGCTCCACACCGTATTTCACTGCCTTGTCGATGATCCGCTTGGCAATTTCGACTTTTTTCACGGGATCGGCAGGGATGCCGTCCTGATCGCAGGTAAGACCCACTACCTGCCAGTCTGTTCCGGCAATGAGGGGGAAGATGGTCTCACACTTGGTGCCTTCTTCGTTGACAGAGTTGACCATACCTGGTTTATTCAGGTGGCCTTCCTCGATGATGCGGGCAAGGAGCGCGGCATCGGGACTGTCGATGCAAAGGGGGGTATCTGTACAGCCTTGCATCAGGCCGATGAGCCATACCATTGTTTCGTACTCGATCTCCGTTGCCGTAGAGGGCGCACAGTCCAAAAAGGCAGCGCCTGCATTGGCTTGGGCGATGGTGCGCTCAATGATGAGTGCCTCATTTTTCTCCGCGATCGCTTGCTTAATAGAGGGAATCGCGCCGTTGATCTTTTCACCAATGATAATCATTTTGCTACCTCTTAGCCGTCGGTCAAAATGGTCAGCAGCAGACGCATCATTTTCTCCCGCATAGGACCAAAGTACCAAGGCACAAGCTTCTTCATCAGCTTTTGATAGCCGTCGGGATAGGACTTAAATTCGTTTTTCATCGTCTGCACCTCACAGTCTGTAGCTGCTTACGAAATCGCAAACAGCTTTGTAATTTTCCCGGTTTGCGTCGTTGCGGTAGGAGAGCATCTTACCCTCGGAGAGGATAAAGCCACCGTCCTTGCCCAGTTCGTCACAAAGACGCTTCGTATAGGCAACACACTCTTCGGGTGTGCCGTTTTGGAGCAGCTCGGTGGTAAGACCGCCCATAATGCACACATTGGGCAGCGCCTCTCTGAATGCGAAGGGATCGTCCTGCTCGATATGGAAGGTAAGGGTTCCCTTGGGGTAGTCCTTAAAGTATTCCGCAAAGCGGAGGATAGAGCCTTCTGTAAAGATGCGGATGTTCATGCCCTTTTCAGCATAAGCGTCCAGCAGCTCCTTCAGGTGGGGCCAGTAGAAGCGCTCGAACTGCTTTTTGTTCATCACGTTGTGGGCAAGCATCAAGATGGAGGAGTCGAAACAGTACTTATAGTTGGGCCCCTTGCCGTTTTTGATCTTCTCAATGGCGGGGGTGATCCGCTCCGCATCCCAGCGGTTAATGAAGGCTTCGATCTCGTCGGGATTCCGGCGCATTGCCACAGAAAGCTGCTGGATGCCCAAAAGATTGGAAAACAGCTCCTCAATGCCCAAAACGATGGCGCCACTCATAGGATTGTTGGGGGAGAGGGAGGGCAGACCGTACTGCTTGCCGGTGATGCCGGACATATGCAGAATGTACTTGGTGTAGCGCATATACTCTGCGAAGGTCTTCTTCCAGACATCGAAGCCTTTTTCGTCCCAGCTTGCGCCGTACTTTTTGGGGAGAATGACCTCCCAAGCGTACTTTACGGGATCGTCTAAGTACTGCTGAAGGGTCTCCACGGTGCAGTGGGCGTGGTCGTGGATGCCTACTACATTTTCGTCGTAATAATAGTAGCCGCCATCGCCGAAGGCTTCGGTAACGGTGAACTGGTTGCGGATGCCCACATCCATCAGTCCGTCTACCGGGTAGCGCTCCAAGAATTTGACTACCGTTTCTTCCAACACATCAAAGTTGGTCATTGCCTGATCCAGCGTGTAGCCCGCATCGAATACCTTCCAGGTGACCACATTGGCAAAGTGGGGGATTCGATCGGTTTTTTTGAAGTTTGCCGCATCCCGGTAAAGCTGTACGCGGGCGGCCTTTAATTCTTTAGAGTTCATATGCATCTCTCCTTTTATGAACGCGTTCAGTATAAGAATAACATCCTTTTTCGCGGCTGTCAATTCTTTTGAAAATATCTATAAAAAATCGTGAGATTGCACAGCAAAAGATGAAAAAACACACTTTTAGAGCGGGAAAACTTATGCTTTTTGTGCATAGCTTTTTGGGAGGGGAAGTGCTATAATACCCGGGAAAATAGGGGTGTGTATCTTTTTGTTTGTCATTGCGAACCAGTGACCGATGTCACTGGTGTGGCAATCTGCAAATAATTCGCCCTTTAGATTCCCACGCCAGTTTGCGAACTGGCTCGGAATGACAATATAGAAGGAGGATCTCTTTATGGAAGGTTTTACTTTGGCGCTGGCGTTGGTGGATGCGATCCCGGTGCTGAGCTTTGGAATCAGTATGGTGATCATCGCAAGCCGGTTTCAGTCTCCGCTGTTTATGGTAGGCGCGGCGCTGAGCGTGCTGGCAGGCTGCTGCAAGGTGGCTTGGAAATTGGTGCTTGGCGTTTGGAAAAAGGATCTGCGGTGGCTCAATAAGCCTTTTGTGCCGATGCAGGGCGCAGGTTTCCTTTTGATGCTTATTTCTTTTATTATCGGCTTTGGGAAAATTAACTGGGCAGGTGTGCTGGCAGGGATCACAAGCATTCCCAGTTTGCTGTTCTTTATTGCCTGGATCGGGCTTATGGGCTTTATGGGCTGGTATCGGAAAAATAAGTTTAAGAACGACGATGCTCATTCTAACTGGACAGCCCAAATTATCAATGCAGTAGGGCAGACCTGTTTGCTTTTAGGCATTTTGTTTGCATAAAAAGCCAGCGGACGGAAATTTTCCGTCCGCTGATTTTTATGCAATTAGAACAGATTTTGGAACAGGTTTGTGAAGAATTCACCGATGGCTTCAAAGGCTTCGATCAGCATCAAAAAGGGTGCAGCCAGCAGTATGATCCAGGCCCAGTTAAAGCTGCTATCTGTCTTTTCAGGGTTATCCGTTTCACAAAGCTGGAACATAAGCTCGTCTTCAGGAAGGGTATCAAGAGGCAGCTTATAGCCGGTGTCAGTTTTTTCAAAGCTTTGGGGCATACTGTCAAGGAGATAGTAGGGCGTGTTTATCACCACATCCAGCTTGCCGAAGCTTTTCCATGTGGTGGCAGGGGAGAGAAGATAGTTGTAGCCGTAAATATCCGGGTTGTAAGTCAAGTCAATAGAGGGATAGATGGGGGCGGTGACGGTGTTGACGATTTGCTGACCCGGCTGTATGGTGACTTCGTATTCATACCAGCTTATAAACCCGTCAGGGAAGTTGGAATAATGGTTTATACAATCCACAACGGGATGTGCCGATTGGGTATTTTGGTTCAAATCCGTAACGGTGGCGTTATACCAATCGATCTCAGATATGCCGCTTTGCGCGCGCCAATTTCTTAGGGCATATTCCTCGAAAGTCATGGTTTCCGTGCTGGAAAGACTGGCTTTGCCGGAAATATGGTCGTTGTTTTCTACATTGCCGTCTTTATAAAATGTAAAGGTGGGCATTGTTTCTAAAGGCGTGCCAAATACATAGAGAATGAGGGTAGGTGCATAGGTGATGACACGCATATCACCGTTTTCCAGCAATTTTACACCGCGCTGGTTGGAAATGTAGAAGCGTTGATCGCCAAGACCTTGAGGAAGGTCAAAGGCAGCGGTAGCGTGCATATAGCGTTCATAATCTACATTTTCAACGCTAAAGTGATAGATCGTGACTGTCAGATTGGGGGTATAAAAGGGGTCTTGTAAATAAGTGTCCGAGAGAATGGGTGGATTGTTGATGGGATTTGCAGTATCGCTATAAAGCGTATGGCGAATATCTGCTTCGATTGGGTTGCTGTCCACCCAAATGCCATATTTGTGGGCGTTCAAATAGGAGATGTCCTCGTTTTGCGGGTCAATGCAAAGAGGGTAAAGAAGCGAGGTGGTGATGGCGCTATCTGTGGGATTATAGAGGGCGTATTCTGCAGTGACCTTTCCGTTGTAAGCAGATAGCTCTTCTTTGGAGCTTTTGTGAGGGTTAGCAAAGCTTTGCAGATCAAAGGTCAGCAGCATATGCTCCACCTCGATAGGGCACTCCTTATCCACGGGGATGATACCTGCTTGCCTTAGTCCCTCATATTCGCTTATGGTCGGGGGTGTAGCGGAAACGGGGCGGGCACCGCCGAAAAGGAGCAGCAGTACCAAAAAAGCAGAAAGAAATCTTTTCATAATCGTACCTCCTTATTAGAATTGGAAGAGATTTGCGATGCCATCAAAAAGAGATTGGAACAGATAGCCGATCATAGAGAAGAAAAACGCAATTCCATAGAGAAAACCGTAAAAGATATTTGTCTTTGGCGGCTCGGGATCTTCTGCTTCGCTGAGAGTAAAGGTCAGCTCGCTGTCGGGAAGACCGTCGAGGGATAGCTTGTAGCCGGTGTCGGTCTTCTGGAAGCCCTCGAGGCTGCTTTCCGTGATGTAGTAAGGGGTGTTTACCACGATGTCCAGCTGCCCAAAGCTTTTCCAGGTCTTTGCGGGGAGAGAAGATAGGTATAGCCGTAGATGTCCGGGTCGTAATCCAAGTCGATGGAGGGATAGATGGGCGCAGTGACGGAGTTGACGATCCGCTGATTTGGCGCCAAGATGATTTCATATTCGTACCAGCGCATCAGGTCTTGGGTAAAGTCGCCATAACTGTTGCGGAACAGCACAGGGTAGTTTTTGCTGTGATGACCGTTTTTTAGACCGGCAAGCTTTGCATTATACCAGTCTGTTTCGGAGACACCGGTTTCTTCGCTCCAGTCTTGCGAAAGAAATTCCTGCAAGGTCATTGTTTGAGAGTCCACAAAAGTGGCAGTGCCGGAAATTCGCTCGCTGTCCCGGGCGGCACCGTTTTGGTAGAACTTAAATTCCGGCATCAAGGCAAGGGGCTCGCCGATCACATAAATATAAAAGCTTTCGTTTGCGTGAATGATGACCCGCATATCCCCGTCATCCTGCCGCTGAGAGCCGCGGCATTCGGGAAGATAGTAACGGCGGCTGCCAAGCCCCTCGGGTACATCAAAGGCAACGGTGGCGGCCTTATAGGTTTGGGTATCTACACCGCTCACGGAGAATTTATATCCGGTTACGGTCATCTCGGGAGAAAAGAAAGGATCCTGCGCAAAACCGTCGGTAATGAGGGAGAGGTCTTGCTCCAAGGTAAACTGACCGTTATCCGAAAGGGTGTGGCGGATCTTCTTCTCTACGGGCTGACCGTCTATGAGAATATCGTATTTGCCGGTATCTGTGCCGGCATCTGCACCGTACCAAGGCTCCCGACCAAAGGGGAAGAGGAGCTTTGCACTCACGGTAAGTTCTGAGGGGTTATAGAAGGTGTACTGGGCGGTGACTTTGCCGGTATAGGCGAGAAATTCTGCCTCGTCCTGATAGTAGTTTTTGGGGAATTCCTGCACATCGAAGGTAAGTAGCTCGTGCTCTACCACGATGGGGCTTTCACCGCTTGTGGTGATCGCACCGGTGCGGTCCACGCCCTCCCAGTAGGACTGGGCAGAGTTGGCGGAAACAGACGGGGTACTGCTAACGAGCAAAAGCAGTACCAAAAGGAATGCGGTCAATCTTTTCATAACAGTACCTCCTGAATTGATTTCTATATTTATGTTAGCAAAACATAGGAAAAATGTCAATAGGGGGGTAAAAACTATAGAAAAAGTTGTAAGTTTTTGCGATCTGCGGGGCAAAAAGGGTAGGGGCGGGCAGTGCCCGTCTGCCTACCGCAACCTCGTTAATTGACAATTGATAATGGATAATTGACAATTGTGGTGTCCGCAAGCGGACTGATTTTAATATGCACCGTCGAAAGATACTGTAGAGGCGGCATTTCGCCGCCCGCGGGACGGGGAACCCGTCCCCTACGAGGGGATGTCGAGCACGGCAAGAAAAAATATGGAAATTTGCAGAAAAGTTGAAATATGTAAAAATATGTGATAGACTAAAGAAAAAATAAATGGGGAGTATCCATATGAAAAACTACGAAAATGTAACCATTTTTAATCATCCGCTGATCAGCCACAAGGTTGCCATATTACGGGATGAGAATACCAGTATGAAGGAGTTCCGGGAGCTGATCGAGGAGATCACCACGCTGATGACCTTTGAATGTCTCCGGGAGGGTGTTCCTACGGTGGCCAAGGAAGTAAAGACACCGCTGGAAACCTGCACCCAGTATGTGGTGAAGGACAACGCCATTGCCATTGTGCCCATTTTGCGGGCAGGTCTTGGTATGGTCAACGGTGTCCATGTGCTGTTCCCCTCTGCAAGAGTGGGTCATATCGGTCTTTACCGGAATGAGGAGACCTTAGAGCCCTGCGAATATTACTGTAAGCTCCCTGAGGGTATTGAGGATAAGCTGGTATTGGTGGTCGATCCTATGCTGGCAACCGGCGGCAGCGCCTGCGATGCCATCGCGATGCTCAAGAAGCGGGGCTGCAAGACCATTAAGTTTATGGCTGTCATCGGCGCGCCGGAGGGCGTTTCTCGTGTGGCTGAGACCCACCCCGATGTGCATATCTATGTGTCAACACTGGATCGCTGCCTGAACGAAAACGGTTACATCCTACCCGGTTTGGGCGATGCCGGCGACCGCCTGTTCGGCACGAAATAATCGGAAAGCAGATTTTACCGGAAAAAGGACTTGACAAAGAAGCACATGGGTGCTATGTTAAAGAAAATTTTTACAGAAAGGAGTGAAGCATAATGACTAAGATGAATAACAACAAGATTGGGAATAAAGGCTTCGCTCCGGAGTGTTCGCAGTAGGCGTATTTTGCTATTGTGGCTGTATCAGGCGCGGGCTTTTGCCCGCGCCTTTTGTACTTTTTTGACAGGAGATACGAGATGAAAGAAAAAACCGAACGAAAAGCCAAGCTTTCATTGCTGCTTCGTTTTCTGCGGGGTTCGAAGCGGTATTTTGCCCTCGGTATTCTAGCGGCAACGGTGACGGCATTGGCGGATATGATAAACCCCCAGATCATCCGGGCGGCGGTGGACTGCGCTATCGGCGGTCAGGAGGTAGAGTTTCCGCAGTTTGTAATGGACTGGGTAAATTCCATCGGCGGATTTCGCTATTTGGGACAAAACCTGTGGATCATGGCGCTGGCGGTGGTAGTGGTTGCTGCCTTTCAGGTGCTTTCCCAGTATGCCTTCCGGGTTTTTAACACCAAGGGTGCGGAGACACTGGTCAAGACGATGCGGGACGGCCTTTATTCCCACATTGCGCGGCTGCCCTTTTCTTGGCATATGGGCAACCGCACCGGCGATATTATTCAGCGCTGTACCTCGGACATCGACACGATGAAAAACTTCCTTTCGGAGCAGCTGACTTCTATTTTTCGGATCGTGATCGTGCTGGTGCTGTCTGCGGTCTTTATGCTGTCTATGGACCCAATGCTTACCTTAATTGCGTGGATCCCGATGCCGATTATTGTTGGCTATTCCTTTGTTTTCCACAAGAAGATTCGGGACGGCTTTACAGACTGCGACGAAAATGAAGGAAAGCTCTCTGCCATGGCGCAGGAGAATCTCACCGGTGTTCGCGTGGTTCGGGCCTTTGGCTTGGAGCGCGCAGAGGTGGATAAATTCAAAAAGCAGAATGATTATTACACCGGTCTGTGGGAGAAAATGGGCAAAATTCTCAGCAGCTTCTGGGCGACGGCAGATATTCTTTCCGGCCTGCAGGTACTGCTGATCGTGGTGTTTGGCGCGATGTTCTGCGTAAAGGGACAACTGCTGCCCGGTGAGTACATTGCCTTTATTTCCTATAACTCGATGCTCATTTGGCCCATTCGCCAGCTTGGCAGAATGATCGCAGAAATGAGTAAGGCGGGCGTATCGATCGACCGCGTATTTTATATTATGAATTCATCGGCAGAAAAGGATGAAGAAGATGCGACCGATGCGCCGCTTGATGGGGATATTTGCTTTGAGCACGTAAATTTCTCCTATGAAAACGCGCCTCAAATGCTCCACGATATTCATTTTACTATGAAAGCGGGAACAACGCTCGGTATTTTGGGCGGTACGGGCAGCGGTAAGAGTACGCTGATGCTGCTGCTGGATAAGCTGTACTTATTAAAGCCGGAGGACGGCTGCATTACCATCGGCGGTACGGACATCAATAAAATTCGCACCGCGCACCTACGGAAGAATATCGGTATGGTGCTGCAGGAACCCTTCCTGTTTTCCCGGACCATTCGGGAGAATATCGGCATTGCCTCTCCCCAAATGGAATTAGAGCAGATTCGGGAGGCGGCCAAGGCGGCAGCATTGGATGAAACGGTGACTTCCTTTGCCCAAGGCTATGAGACGATGGTGGGCGAACGGGGCGTGACCCTTTCCGGCGGCCAGAAGCAGCGGGCGGCCATTGCCCGGACGCTGACCCAAAATGTGCCTATTATGATCTTTGACGACTCCCTCTCTGCGGTGGATGCAGAGACAGACGCAAAAATCCGGGGTGCTATTTCTCAAAGATTTGGCAAGGCAAGTGTCATTTTGGTGTCCCACCGGATCACCACCCTCAGCGCGGCAGATAAGATCATCGTATTGGATCGGGGACGCATTGTAGAGGAAGGTACCCACGAGGAGCTGAAAGCGGCCGGCGGTATCTATCAGAAGATATACGAAGCCCAGACCGGTGTAGGGGAGGAGGATGTATAATGAAAGAAAAATCCAACCACCTCAAATTTTTCGGCATCGGTAAAGTCCTGCCGTTTCTGAAAGAAGTCCGGGGAATGATCCTTTGTATGGTCATCTTGGGACTTATCAGCAGCGGTGTGGATGTGATCATGCCCCTTTTCCAGCGGTATGCCCTGAATTATTTTATTGGCGAAGGTACTTTCGATACGCTGCCGTTTTTTATCGGGCTGTATGTGCTGACGCTATTGGTGGCGGCGGTAGTAAACTACATTTCCTGCTCCCAGGCTACTATTGTAGAAATGCGGGTGACCCGGGAGCTGCGGCAGCGGGGTTTTGATCACTTACAGACCCTATCTTTCTCCTACTTCAACCAAAACAGCGTTGGCTATATCCACGCGCGGCTTATGAGCGATACCAACCGAATTGGCTCTTTGGTCTCTTGGTCGCTGATCGACTTTGTGTGGCGCGTAAGCTACCTCTTGGGTGCCATTGGCACGATGCTGTACCTTAATTTCCGTTTGGCATTGATGGTGCTGACGGTGCTGCCACTCTTGGCAGTCCTCTATGTCATCTTCCAAAAGAAGCTCATTACCGTGAACCGGGAGATCCGGGAGATCAATAGTAAGATCACCGGCAACTTTAACGAGGGCATCACCGGCGCAAAGACCATAAAGTCCTTGGCCATCGAGGAGGAAATGGACGACCGCTTCCGCAAGGAAACTGCCGCTATGCGTGCAAAAACCGTGCAGTCCGCCCGTATCCGTGGCCTTTTTGGCGGTACGATGGCATTTGCTTCTTCCGTTGCACTGGCAATCGTACTGTGGCAGGGCGGCCATATTGCGGCGGAAGAGATCGGCACTTTCTCTGTCTTTATGTCCTATGCCCAAGGTATGATGGAGCCCCTGCGGTGGCTGGTGGATGCCATTTCTGACCTCATTACTACGCAGGTCAATATTGAGCGGTTTACAAATCTCTTGGCGGTGCGCTCCGACGTGGAAGACACGCCGGCGGTTATCGAAAAGTATGGCGACAGCTTTGATCCCAAAAAGGAAAATTGGGAGCCCATCCGGGGCGATATTGAATTTCAGGATGTGACCTTTATGTACCCCGACGGGGAAGAAAATGTATTGGAGCATTTCTCCCTGAAAATTCCTTTCGGTACACACCTTGCCATTGTGGGTGAGACGGGCGCGGGCAAATCCACGCTTGTAAACTTAGTGTGTCGCTTCTATGAGCCAACCGAGGGAAAACTGCTGATCGATGGCAAGGATGCCCGGGAGCGGTCCCAGCTTTGGCTCCACGATTCTATCGGCTATGTGCTGCAAACGCCCCATTTATTTTCCGGTACGGTGCGGGAAAACCTGCTGATGGGCAATCCCGATGCTACTGAGGAGCAGCTTTGGGAGGCGCTGAAGGTGATCTCTGCAGAGGAAGTGGTGCAGCGTCTGGAAAACGGACTGGACACCGATGTGGGCGAGGGCGGCGATTTGCTCTCCACCGGCGAAAAACAGCTCATTTCCTTTGCCCGGGCGGTGCTGGCAGATCCCAAGATCCTCATTTTGGACGAGGCTACTGCATCTGTCGATACCCTGACGGAGGCGAAGATTCAGGCGGCTATGGATAGGATCACCACTGGCAGAACGTCGCTGATGATCGCACACAGACTGTCTACCGTTCGCAATGCGGATGTGATTTTGGTGGTCAAGGATGGCAAGATCATCGAGCAGGGCAACCATAAAGAACTGCTGAAAAAGAAAGGCTATTACCACGCCCTCTATACCCGTCAGTATGAGGATGAGGCAACGGCACGGATTCTCTCTTAATAAAAATGTAGGGACACCCCTTTTTGGGGTGTCCTTTCAGCGTGTCAAAAATGTCCGAAATGAAAGCTGTAGGG
Source organism: Oscillospiraceae bacterium (assembly GCA_015067665.1). Taxonomy (GTDB): domain Bacteria; phylum Bacillota; class Clostridia; order Oscillospirales; family Oscillospiraceae; genus Faecousia. The sequence goes on from SVLZ01000023.1 coordinate 13,045, forward strand.
GGCGGCAACGAATCCCCTTCCCGGGGGGAGGGTAGATTGCCGCAGGTAAGCCGGGTGAGGAACGGCAAAATGTTGAACATTCGAATATGACTATTTGTTGTGCAAATTCTAAGATTATCGCCCGCATTCCTCATCCGCTCCTCCGGGGCACCTTCCCCCCGGGGGAAGGGATAGATCCACCTCGCCTAAGCCTCCTCTCGTAGGGGTGATTCACGTGATAGCCCCTACAAACAGGTTTTTCGACAGTCTCGGGATGCCCCTTTTGGGGGTGTCCCTACAAGGAATCTTCTAAAGGAAATTCCCGGCCTGCTTGCAGGCCGGGAGTTGCTTTAGTTGCTTTCAAGGGGGCGGAGGATGCCGTAGGCATCAAAGCGGGTGTCGTGGGAGGGGGTAATAAATACGAGATGGATTTCCGGGTTCGGAAGGCCGGTTTGTCCGGCCATAGTTTCGCAGTTTCCTGCGGTCACGTCCTGCATATACAGCCGCGCCCGTCCCTCCGGCAAGGGGAAATAGGCATCGGAGAGGAAGGAGACGCAGAAGTTTTCTGTGGCACAGGCGGTGACGAGGGTATTTGCGGCAGACTGGATAGCGGCATCTTTATCACCGTCGAAGAGGATATTGCTGGTTTCCGGGAAACAGAATTCGGAGAATACTACCTCGTCGAAGCCCTTGCTCTTTAGCTCTGCGACGATTTGGGCAAGGTGGGTCAATGTGCCTTGATGGGCGGGATTGAGCCAATAGCAGCCGCCGTCGTCCTGCCACAGATACCGCCCGGAGGTGTGGTGCAGACCGAGAGGTACGTTGTTAAGACCAAAGTAATAGTCCCGGAAGGCGGGGAGCTTGGCAATGAGATAGACGTTTTGGGTGTTCAGCGCCGCGATCAGCGCGTCTACCTTGGCGGTATTGATGAGATTACTGCGCTGAGAGCCGACGGCAGAGCTGTAGAAAAACCGACCCTTGCTGTTTTTGATCTCCAGCATTACCGGTGTGCCGGCAGGAAGGGTTTGCACTTTCGCGATCAGCTCGTCGATTTTTTGGGCGGAGGTTTCCTGCGGGGTGCGGGAGGATTGGGGGGCGGCAATGTCTTCTTCCGTAATATAAAAGCCGTTTATTTGCTGCAGCGCACCGTTTTGCGTGGCATCCTCATCTCCGTAGTGGATGGAAACGGTGGGGCGCGGCTCTGTATCACCGGTGAGTTCGCCGGAGAGCAGCTTGTTGGACTGGGAGAAATCCAGGTAGGCACCGTCTTTCGTGTACACCAAAAAACGGTCCAGCCACAATAGCCAGCACATCAGCACAAATATCGCCACCAAGCTCAGCGCCAAAAGCACGGAGAAGATCCGCTTACAGACCCGGCGGGTACGATAGGGTATGGTCATAAAATGCTCCTTTGGTTACTTTTTGGCGCAGACGCAGCGCCAGTCTTCCTTTTGGCGAATCTCGGCTACGGTAAGACCTGCTTTTTTAAGGGCATCTTGCACATCGGAAAGCCTTGTGTCCAAAATGCCGGAGCAGATGAGGATGCTGTTCTCCGTCAGAAATTGGGGAAGGGTGGGGGCAAGGGCGCAGATCACGTCCGCTACAATGTTGACAAGGACAATGTCGTAGTGCTGCGCTTTTAATCTTTGCATCAATTTTTTGTCAGCGGTTACATTGCCGGTCAGCGCTGTGAATTTTGCGGAATCAAAACCGTTATATGCGGCATTTTCGCGGGCAATATCCTCTGCTTTCGGGTCGATGTCCACACCAATGGCGGATTTCGCCCCGAGCCGCAAGGCGGCAATGGAGAGAATACCGCTGCCGCTGCCAAGGTCTAAGCAGACTGTGCCGGGATTTACCCTTTCCTCCATAGCTTCCATTACCATTTGGGTGGAGGGGTGTGCCCCGGTACCGAAGGTGAGACCCGGATCCAAGATCACCGGCAGGCGGTCAGGGGTGGGGTTTTCCAGCCAGTAGGGGAGAACGATCAGCTTTTGACCGATGGGCTGAGGGGGATAGTTTTCTTTCCAGCTTTCCTCCCAGTTGGTCTCGGCTAAGGTGCTTATTTCCATAGGCAGCGCCATGCCCTCCACAAGGGTGCGGAGGCGGGAAAGACCTTCGGTATCTGTGTCCTCTAAGTATAACTTGATTTGGGAAAGGCCTTGCAGCTTTTCCTGCAGCCCTTCGTCAATATAGTCCCAATAAGCCCGGTTTTCTTCTAAAAAACTCTCAAGCTCCTGCTGATCTTCGATGAGTAATTCGGAAAAACCATCGCGGGTTAACGCGGCGGCAACGTCTTCTATTTGTGCCGGGGTGGTGGAAATAGTGATTTCTAAGTAGTTCATAGCTTTCTCCAAATTGGAAAGTGAAATCCCCTCTCCTGGGGAGAGGGTGCCCCAACGGGGCGGGTGAGGAACGGCGAAAGTCCGGAAGTGGGAATAGGTTCTTTCATCGTGCAAATTCACAAAACACTGCCCGCATTCCTCTTCCGTCAAAAATCTTTGATTTTTGACACCTTCCCCCGGGGGAAGGGATGACCCGTTTTGTTCCGTCTTTATTGTACAGCATCGGGGGAAAAATAACAACCGCGTTTCTATATTTTTTTTACTTTCCTCTATCTATTTTGGATGTTTTGGTATATAATGATAAAATCCAGGAATTTCGAGGAGAAATGATTATGATCCAATGCATAGAACTGTCGGAGGGTGTGACTCTGCGGCTGTTCCAGGATGACCGCTTTAAGCAGGGGTGTCTCAGCCTGCAGTTTGTCCGTCCTATGTCACGGCAGGAAGCGGCACTAAACGCGCTGCTTCCTAATGTGCTGCTCCGCGGTACGGCAAAAACCCCTGATCTTCGCAGTATCACCTTGCGACTTGACGATCTTTACGGCGCTTCCGTCGGTCCTCTTGCCCGTCGGGCAGGTGATTACCAGCTTTCCGGACTGTTTTGCGGCTTTATCGAGGATAAATACGCACAAAACGGAGATGCGGTATTTGGTCCGATGATCGCTTTTCTAAAAGAGATTTTGTTTATGCCTCGTTTGGAAAATGGGGCATTTCCGGAGGCGGTGGTGGAGAGTGAAAAGAAAAATCTGATCGCCACCATCGAGTCCCGAATGAATGATAAACGCGCCTATGCGGCGGATACCCTGATGCGCCATATGTGCAGCACGGACAGCTATGGCATTCCCCGTTTGGGCGATAAGGCGGATGTAGCGGCGATCACGCCCCGAAGCCTTTATGCCCATTACGAAAAGCTGCTCCGTGAGGGGAGAGTGGAGCTGTTTTATGTGGGCAGCGCCGGTGCGGAAACGGTAGCGGACCATCTGCGCGATCTTTTCGCAGGCCACGAAAGAAAAATTGCGCCCCTGCCGGCACAGACCGGCTTCTCTAATGTAGGCGGCGGCCAGTTTGAAGAAACAATGGCGGTTTCCCAAGGAAAGCTGGCGATCGGTTATTATAGCCCCATTACCCAACGCTCGGAGGAATATGCGGCAATGCATCTTTGCAGCGCGGTGCTGGGTGGCGGTATGACCGGAAAGCTTTTTGTGAAGGTTCGGGAGCAGATGTCCCTTTGCTACGACATTGGCGCGGTTTATTACAGCAGTAAGGGAATTATGACGGTTTCTGCCGGCATTGACAGCCATATGAAAGATGTGGTGGAGCAGCAGGTAGAGGAGCAGATCGCGGCGATTTGCCGGGGGGAGATCAGCGAAACAGAAATGGAGAGCGCCCGGCAGCTGCTGCTTTCGGCCCTTTCCGGTGTGGACGATACACCGGGTAATATTGAAGGCTACTACGCTGTGCAGGCGCTTACCGGCGGCCTTCTTTCCAGAGAGGAATATATGGAGGCGGTGGCGGCTTGCACCCCGGAAAAAGTGGCGCAAGCGGCCAAAACGCTGCGAAAGCATACGGTGTTTTTCCTGAAGGGGGTGGCGCAATGATCGAAAAGGTTTATCCCCAGCTGGGTGAGACTGTTTTTTGGGAGACGCTGGAAAACGGGCTTACTGTTGCGGTGGTGCCTCGACCCGGTTTTTCCAAAAAGCTCTGTTATTTTGTTACCGATTACGGTGCTATCCATACCCATTTTACAGAGAATGGGAAGGAAATCGTTGCACCGGCAGGCATTGCTCACTATTTAGAGCACAAGATGTTTGATATGCCTGAGGGGGAGATCAGCGGTCAGTTTGCGGCGATCGGTGCAGATGTAAATGCCTTTACAAGCTATGATATGACTGCCTATTATTTTAGCTGCACCGGGCAGTTTGAAAAGGCCCTTTCTTTGCTGCTGCGTTTTGTCTCCACTCCGTACTTTACGGAAGAAAGCGTGGAAAAAGAGCAGGGGATCATCGGGCAGGAGATCGAAATGAATGCGGATAGCCCTGACACGGCTGTGTTTGAACGGCTGATGGGCTGTATGTATGAGAATCATCCTATCAACACCCCTATTTTGGGCACGCGGAAGTCCATCAGCGAGATCACACCGGAGATGCTTTACACTTGCCATAAGGCATTTTACTCTCCAGAGAATATGCTTCTCTGCGTAGTGGGCGATGTGGACCCGGTGACGGTTTGCGAAATGGCCCGTGAGGTGCTTCCTAAGGAGAAGAAGGAAAAGACCCCTCGCGTAGACCATTGGGAGGAGCCTGCGACGGTTTTGCGTCACAGCACGGAAACGGAAATGGAGGTGGCAATGCCGCTGTTCCAGCTTGGCTTTAAGTGCCCGGATCCCGGCAGGGGAGAAGAAGCAGCCCGGCAGGAATTTGTGGCAGACCTTGCCTGCGAAGCCCTTTTTGGTGAGTCCTCGGATCTATATTTGAGAATGTACGAAGAGGGGATCATCGACAATTCCTTTGGCGGGGGCTTTGAGACGGTGGCCGGTATGGGAATGCTCAGCGTTTCCGGTGACAGCGATGATCCGGAAGCGGTTCGCAAGGCGATTATTGCAGAAGCGGAAAGGCTATGCGCGGAGGGCATCTCCGAAGAAACCCTTCTGCGTATGAAGCGCAGCGCTATGGGCAGACGTATCCGGGCGCTGGATAGCTTTAATTCTTTCATTTTTAGAATCTGCGCTTATTATTTTTCCGGTTTTGACTACTTGCATTTTCCGGCAATTTATGAGAGAATAACGGCAAACGAGCTGACGGAGTTCCTGCGAACGGCAGTCCGTGAGGAAAACTGCGCCATCTCCGTGATCCGTCCCATCAATAAGGAGGAAAAGAAATGAATTACTCTAAGATATCCTTCCCCATATTCGGTCTGGAGATCAATCCCGACAGGGTATTGCAGCTCGGACCTGTCCAGATCTATTATTACGGACTTATCATTGCCATTGGCTTGAGTCTTGCTGCTGTCTATGGCCTGCGTCGCTGTAAGCAGTTTGGCCTTAAGCAGGATGATGTGATCGATGGCGCGCTGCTCATCATTCCTTTTGCGGTGCTCTGCGCCCGGCTTTATTACTGCGTTTTCCAATGGGATCACTATAAGGATAACCTTATTTCCATTTTCTATATTTGGGAAGGCGGTTTGGCTATTTATGGCGGCGTTCTTGGCGCGGCATTGGGCATTGTTGTATTTTCTGCCGTCAAGAAGATCAATTTGCCGGCGGTGCTGGACATTGTAGCCCTTGGTTTCCTGATCGGTCAGTCCATTGGTCGCTGGGGCAACTTCTTTAACCGGGAGGCCTTTGGCAGTGAGACCACCAATTTCCTCCGTATGGGCCTTTATAATATCACAACCAAGGCTTGGGAGTTCCATCATCCTACCTTCCTTTATGAATCTCTTTGGAATGCGGCGGGCTTTGTTGCGCTCCATTTCCTCTCCAAGAAGCGGCAGTATGACGGTCAGATCGCCCTTGGGTACGCGGCTTGGTATGGTTTAGGCCGTGCAATGATCGAAGGCCTGCGCACCGACAGCCTTTATTGGGGCCCGTTCCGCGTCAGTCAGGTGTTGGCACTGGGTAGCTTCATTGTAGCGACCGGTGTGCTGATCGCACTGACGTTCTATAAGCACGACAGAAATAAGCTCTATGTAAATCGTGTAAATAAGCAGTAATTAAAAAGCCTTCCCATCCGGGAAGGCTTTTTAGAGTGTCAAAAAAGCCGCCAACCGTCAAAACGCAAGGAAATAAAATGATTATAGCTTGCGCCCTTCTCCCTTGGGAGAAGGAGGCAAAATCTTTGATTTTTGCCGGATGAGGGGCAAAAGAAGCTTGCTGCGCAAGGCATTTTGACTTACATCACAATCCGCACTCTACCGTACCACCTGTACGCCGACGAGTGCGGATTGCTTGCCTTGGCGGCTCCTTTGACCTCTTCCAGTCTGTCAAAAAATAAGTTTTTGACAGACGAAAAAGCCTTCCCATCCGGGAAGGCTTTTTCAGTGATAAATTACAAGCTACAAATTATAAATGTTTTGCGTATCAAAACTTGGAATTTGTAATTGTGCATTTTATTTGGGGTCTAATTTGCCAATAAGATGCAGAATATTCTTACAATGCTCCCGTTCCTGCTGGGCAAGCTGCGCAAATACCGGGCCGTACTCCGGGTTTGCTGCCTGCGCTTCGTAGGCGGCAAGACAGCGCATTTCCTGCCCATAGCACCGCCGCAGCAGTATGGCCGGGTCCTCGGAAAGCGTGTGGGAGGCGGTATGTATTTGACAGCGCTCTCCCGTCAGTAACCTGAAGATTCCGCGGAGGCAGGAAATGTGTACTTGCTCTTCCTCAAACATTTTGCGCAGCATTGCGCCTTCTTTTCCACCAAAGCGGTGGGATAGGTGCAAATAAGCGGCGGCGCCTGCCTTTTCTTCTGCGATCAGCTCCGGGAGTTGCCGGAGCTCCGGTGGTGATGTATTTTCCTGCACCCGCTGCATAACCTGCCGCGTCTTTTGATTGATGTCCATAAAACCACTCCTTTCATTGCCATACAGAAACAGTATATGATGTCCTGCAGTGCGGAATTTGCAAAAAGAGAGAAGAAAATGATAAATTACAAATGCACCATTGAGAAAGAAAACCATCCCCAAAGGGGAAGGTTTAGCGGGAGGTTGTACCGGGAGAATGCCACGGGCGCAGGCACCCTCGCAATGACAACAAGATTGGACGGCTTGGCGAACGCAATTTATAACTTGTAACTTATAATTGTGAATTTTCCTCTTTTCTTTTTCGTTCATATGTGCTATAATAAACGGGACTATGAAGAAAGAGAGGCGGTATTTTATGCCGAGAAGAAGTAACAAAGCCCAAGAAATTTTGGAGTTTGTCAACGAATTTGTGCAGGAAAACGGCTATGCACCCTCTATTCGGGAGATTGGTGCAGCGGTGGGACTGAGCTCTACGGCATCTGTCAATTACCATTTGCAGCAGCTGCAGGAAAAAGGCCTGTTATTAGCGCCCGGCAGTAAGGGTCGCAAGCGCGCGATCGTTACCGCGCAGCGCGCCGGTCAAATTCCGGTGATAGGTGTGGTTACGGCGGGTATGCCCATCCTGGCGGTGGAAAACCGGGAAGGAACGATGGCTTGGGATGGAGATCCCAGCTGTTTTGCCCTCCGCGTCCGAGGCGACAGTATGATAAATGCCGGTATTCTTAGCGGTGATAAAGTGGTGGTTCGCCCCCAGCAAACTGCCAATGACGGGCAGATCGTTGTGGCGCGGATCGAGGATGAGGCGACCGTTAAGCGCCTTTCCTGCAGGAACGGTGAGATATGGCTAATGCCGGAAAATGATGCCTATTCCCCCATTGATGGACGTGATGCGGAAATAATCGGCATTGTGAAGGCTGTTGTACGGGAATATTGACAAATAATTAGGAAAAAACAGTAAAATGGGTTTACTTTTTTTATTTAATGTGCTATAATCTTTGCGCAATTTAGAAATCCAATAAAAATATCCGGCAAAGATGCTGGGAAATACTGAAAGGAGTATACTATGTCTCACAAATACGTTTACCTGTTTACCGAAGGCAATGGCTCCATGCGCGAGCTGTTGGGCGGCAAGGGCGCAAACCTTGCAGAAATGACCAACATTGGCCTGCCCGTTCCTCAGGGCTTCACTGTTTCTACCGAAGCCTGCACAAAATACTACGAAGATGGCCGTATGATCAATGCCGACATTCAGGCACAGATCATGGAGCACGTCGCAAAGCTGGAGGAGATCACCGGCAAGAAGTTCGGTGATAAGGAGAATCCTCTGTTGGTTTCCGTCCGTAGTGGCGCTCGTGCCTCTATGCCCGGTATGATGGATACCATTTTGAACCTTGGTCTGAATGAAGAGGTTGTTGAGGTTTTGGCTGCCAAGTCCGGCAACCCCCGTTGGGCTTACGACTGCTATCGCCGTTTTATCCAGATGTACTCCGACGTCGTTATGGAAGTCGGCAAGAAGTACTTTGAGGTCCTCATCGACGAGATGAAGGAAAAGAAGGGTGTTACCCAGGACGTTGAACTGACTGCAGAAGACCTGAAGGAGCTGGCCGGTCAGTTCAAGGCTGAGTATAAGAGCAAGCTGGGCACCGATTTCCCCTCCGACCCTGTGGAGCAGCTGATGGGTGCTGTGAAGGCTGTTTTCCGTTCTTGGGACAACCCCCGTGCAAACATCTACCGTCGTGAAAACGACATTCCCTACTCTTGGGGTACTGCTGTTAACGTGCAGTCCATGGCTTTCGGCAATATGGGTGACGATTGCGGCACCGGTGTTGCTTTTACCCGTGACCCCGCTACCGGTAAGCGCGGCCTGATGGGCGAATTTTTGACCAATGCACAGGGCGAAGACGTTGTTGCCGGTGTTCGTACACCGATGCCTATCTCCGAGATGGCTGACAAGTTCCCCGAGGCTTTTGCACAGTTCGAGAAGGTCTGCGCAATCCTGGAGGATCACTACCGTGACATGCAGGATATGGAGTTCACCGTTGAGAACGGCAAGCTCTATATGCTCCAGACCCGTAACGGCAAGCGTACCGCGCCTGCTGCGCTGAAGATCGCTTGCGACCTGGTTGACGAGGGTATGATCGACGAGAAGAAGGCTGTTGCTATGATCGATCCCCGTAACTTAGACACCCTGCTCCATCCCCAGTTCGACACCAAGGCTCTAAAGGCGGCTTCTCCCGTCGGCAAGGCTCTGCCTGCTTCTCCCGGCGCTGCTGCCGGTAAGATCGTTTTTACTGCTGAGGATGCCAAGGCTTGGGCTGCTCGCGGTGAGAAGGTCGTTCTGGTTCGCTTGGAGACCTCTCCTGAGGACATCGAAGGTATGATGGCCGCACAGGGCATTCTGACCGTTCGCGGCGGTATGACCTCTCACGCAGCCGTTGTTGCCCGTGGTATGGGTACCTGCTGTGTTTCCGGCTGCACCGAGATCAATATGGACGAGGAGAACAAGCAGTTCACTCTGTCCGGTAAGACCTACCACGAGGGCGATTGCATCTCTCTCGATGGCTCTACCGGTAACATTTACGACGGCCTGATCCCCACCAAGGATGCTGAGATTGCCGGCGAATTTGGTCGTATTATGGGCTGGGCTGACCAGTACCGCACCCTGAAGGTCCGCACCAATGCAGACTCCCCCCGTGATGCCATCAAGGCTCGCGAGCTGGGCGCAGAAGGCATCGGCCTGTGCCGTACCGAGCATATGTTCTTCGAGGAAGGCCGTATCGGACCCTTCCGCGAGATGATCTGCTCCGACACTGTAGAAGAGCGCGAGGCTGCGCTGGAGAAGATTCTGCCCATGCAGCAGGCTGACTTCGAGGGCCTTTACGAAGCTATGGAGGGGATGCCTGTTTGCATCCGCTTCCTGGATCCCCCGCTTCACGAGTTCGTTCCCACCGCTGAGGAAGACATCGCCGCGCTGGCTGCTACACAGGGCAAGACTGTTCAGCAGATCAAGGACATCATTGCTTCCCTGCACGAGTTCAACCCCATGATGGGTCACCGTGGCTGCCGTCTGAGCGTTACCTACCCCGAGATCGCGGCTATGCAGACCAAGGCTGTTATCCGCGCAGCTATTGCTGTTGCTAAGCGTCATCCTGAGTGGAACAACGTTCCTGAGATCATGATTCCTCTGGTTGGCGAAGTCAAGGAGCTGAAGTATGTTAAGGACGTTGTCGTCAAGACTGCTGATGCTGAGATCGCTGCAGCCGGTATCGAGCTGAAGTACGAGGTCGGCACTATGATCGAGATCCCCAGAGCTTGCTTAACTGCTGATCAGATCGCTGAGGAAGCTGAATTCTTCTGCTTCGGCACCAACGACCTGACCCAGATGACCTTCGGCTTCTCCCGTGACGATGCTGGCAAGTTCCTGACCGCTTACTATGATAGTAAGATCTACGAGAACGATCCCTTTGCTAAGCTGGATCAGACCGGTGTTGGTATGCTGATGGAGATGGCAGTTTCCAAGGGTAAGGCTTCCGGTAAGAATCTGCATTACGGTATCTGTGGCGAACACGGCGGCGACCCCGTCTCTGTGGAATTCTGCCACAAGATCGGTCTGGACTATGTGTCCTGCAGCCCCTTCCGTGTGCCTATTGCCCGTCTGGCTGCCGCTCAGGCTGCTATCAAGAATGGCAAGAATTAAGTGATCACCGGCTCTTTGGAAGCTTCACGGTGACGATCGAGGACGCAAAAGAGTACCTCTACTCCTGCTCTGCTTGCCGTCGTGTGCATAAGTTCCAAGACATTAAGGTAAACCTCTATATTTGACCTGAGATTAACTCCTCAACTGCTTCGGTAGTTGAGGAGTTTTTGTGCCCTATCGATTCCTGAAGCAGCAGACAGCGGCAGAGAAAACTCTGCCGCCGTGTGTCGTGCTTATTTGATTTCCTGTTCCAATGGGTTAAATTCGGGTGTATTAAAGAGGTCGCAAAGAGCAAGAATTCTGTTTCGTGAGTCTGCAAAAAGCTGACGCAAAAAGCTTAGTAGAGAGGATCGGAAAATCAGACTGTAAAACGGATCACTGTGACCATTTTGCAATAAAAAACTGTTTTATAAAATTCGCCAAGACGAGCAATAACTATTCGCCTTGACGAACGATAAAGCTCGGTATTTTGGTTAGGAAAACGGCGTATTTTAAGGGTAAATGCACCGTTTTGATCCGCAAATTGTTAAATGACAAAAATTTTATATATCTTTTTACTCCCTAAAAAGATATATTGGAGGCGCATTTTATATATCTAAATAATGCTTTTTAGGTAGTACCGCGACCGAAAATGATCTGCTATGATATGGTTATCCGGTATCGCAGTACATTTTTTAGGCAAAACAATGCACGGTATTTTCGGACCGGCGGGGACGCTGATCCCTACACCGCGCTATCGGGTAACGCCGTAGGGGAGGCGTTTCGCCTCCTACGGGACGGGAAACCCGTCCCCTACAATGCACCAGCGAAAATCCCTCCCCCCGGGAGAGGGGATAGGCAGAAATTTGTAAATCATTTCCACAAGGAGGAAATTTCTATGAAAAAACTGACCGCCATTTTGTTGGCTCTTGCGCTGCTATTTAGCTTTGCCGGTTGTATCAGTCAGGAGGACTTGGACAACGCCGTAAACGATGCCACCAAGCCCCTCAAGGAGCAGATCGACCGGCTGAATGCAGATATTGCTGCAAAGGAAGCGAAGATCGAGACCTTAGAGGACGAAAAGGCAGAACTCACCGCCGAAAAGACCACGCTGGAAGGGGAGATCGACGAGGTGGATGCCCAGATCGCTACCCTTAACGGAAAAGTAGCCGAGCTGGAAGCCAGCGGCGAAGCGGACGATCAGGAGATCGCCAAGTTGAAAGGGGACATTTCTACCCTTGAGGGAAAGAAGACCGAGCTGAGCGGCAAGGTCACCGAGCTGGAAAACAGTATTTCCGCAAAGGACGCGGAGATCACAGGTCTCCATTCCTCCATCCAGACCTTAACTACCGAAAAGCAGACCCTTACCGATCGGGTAGAAGAACTGGAAAAAGAGAATGCGACCCTCGAGAATGAAAAGACCGAGCTGGAAAAGGAAAACGCGGGCCTTAAAAACTGCCTCGCAGGCGAGCATGCCTACTCCTACACCGATAATCACGAAAAAACCCACAAGGGAACCTGCATTTGGTGCGACGATACCACCGTCGAAGCCCATTCCTTTGCAGACGGTGCTTGCTCCGTTTGCGGCATTGCCGGCGGCTACTGCGGCACAGAGGGCGAAAACGCTGTCTGGACCCTTAAGGACGGCGCCTTTACCCTTTCCGGCATCGGGGAGGTGCGCACATACGGCCTCAGCGCTATCCCGTGGAGGGAGCATAAGTACCAAATAGAAAGTGCCACGGTAAATGACGGCATTACCAACCTCCCGCAATGGGCATTCTATAACACTACTGTCAAGACCGTGACCCTCCCCGGCAGCGTTACTACCATCGGAGCGAATGCCTTCTACTTCTGCGTCGATATGGAAAGCATCACCCTTTCCGAAGGTCTTCAATCCATTGGTGACACAGCATTTAGAAACTGCTCTGCGCTGAAATCCATCACCATTCCTGCCAGTGTTACATCTATTAGTTCTAATGCCCTGGACGCCGATTTAGAGGAGATCCTTGTAGCAGAGGGCAATCCGGTATACCGCTCCATTGACGGCAATCTCTATGCTTTCGACGGTGATGCGCTGACCTTAATGCGATACGCTGATGGTTCCGGCAAAGACAGCTTTGTAACCCCTGCAGGCGTCAGGGCAATTGATCGCGAAGCTTTCGCATATGCATATAATTTGGTATCTCTTACCATCTCCGAGGATGTAGACGAGGTTAGACGCGATGTGTTTTTGGGCTGTCATTTCCTGACTAAGCTCACGATTCTTTCTCGTAGCATTCATATCGATGCAGATGCATTTTGTATGTGCGATAACCTCCGGGATATCTATTATGTCGGCACCCAGGAGCAGTGGGATGCACTGGGCATTGAATTGCCTGAGGGCGCTACCGTCCATTACAATTACATTGCGCAATGACAGCCTCTTCTTTAGGAAGGGAGGATAGCAATGCTTGGCTTTGAAAATTTAGGGGTGACCGCGGAGCAGCGGGTCAAGCCAAAGGAAGGGCAGCTCTATAAAGTGCTAACCGTCCACGGGAAGGAATTTCCTCTCTACTATGGGTATTACGAGGAAAAGGATCGTTACAGTAAATATAATGACCCGGTGGAGATCTATCCAAATTTTATCGCGTGTCCTATCTATACCGATGACGGTATTCCCTTTGCAACGGCGATGCAAGACATATGCAAGCACTTCAACGGCACAAAAGACGAGGACAGCACTTGCTTCCATTGCTCCTATTATAAGAAGTGTGAAGAATTGCTTGGCATCTGCACTTGCCCGAAAAACAAAAAGTTTACCGAACGCTAATATAATGAAATTGTAAGAATAAGAAAGGGAATAACCAATATGAAAAAATTAACACTTATTCTACTCTCGATCTTGATGATCGTAACTCTCGCCGCTTGCGGTAACAAATGTGCGCATACATACGATAATGCTTGCGACGTTACCTGCAACGAATGCGGCGAAGAAAGAACAGTCACTCATGACTTTGCTGATGCCGACTGTGACACACCAAAGACCTGTACAGTCTGTGGCAAGACAGAAGGCTCTGCTCTCGGACACAAGCCTGCCGAGGATGACGGCGATTGTACAACTGCTATCACTTGTAGTGTATGCGGAACGATAACCACACCTGCAAGAGATAGTCACACAGGTGGCGAAGCAACCTGTACGCACGGTAAGCTCTGTGATATTTGCGGTTTTGAGTACGATACCACAAAAGCACCCGACAATCACGCAAGCGAGAATTACACCTATACCGACAATGGCGACGGAACGCATACCAAGAAGCACGAGTGCGGCGTTGCTGTTAGCGATCCCGAAAATCACACCATAGAAAACCATGTCTGCACTGGTTGTGGCACGATGGAGATCGTAGTCAGATTTGATGCAGGCGACTTTGAATGGAAAACAGGCGACGAACTCTACTTCTGCCGTGTTTCTCGTGACAATCAATGGGAGGAATATTGCTTCACCGCAACGGTTGTCGAGGATGGCACGGTCACTTGGACTCCCGACAAGCCGCTCTACTGGGATGGCACGGGTGAGCACAAATTGGTCGCCAATTATCCCGCAGGCACTGGCTATGCGTGGGATCGTTGGTATGTTCCTGCTGACCAAAGCACACTTGAGAAACTTAAGGCAGCCGACCACATGAACGCTATGTGGAAAGGCAATCCGACAACAGACCCAATCAACCTGAACCTCAAACACCGCTTGTCGATGGTTACCGTGACGTACACACTTGCAAGCGAGTTTGAACCGAATACAGTCATTGCCCCGGAAGTGTATAGCAATACGCAATATATGCTTTTTGACATACACACCTTGGAAAGACGAAATGTCGAATGGCAAGAAGGTCATGCCATATGGGTCACCCCCTATCAACACGAAGGTGCGAACGGTGAAAAGCAGTTCACAGCCATCGTCTCGCCCGATGCTTATAGCGCAGGCGATGACTTTGTCCGCATCAAGATCGGTGACCAAGTGCTGAGTGTAAAAATGCCGGAGGCAAAGACACTGGAAGAAGGCGGCGAGTACACCTTTGATGTTAAGGTGGGACAGGATGTGATTAGAATCGAGGAAGTATCAATAGATGATATCGATAGTCCCTTCGGTGACGGTTGGCACAATGAAATAGACCTTAGAGTCATCGGTACTCAGGATGAGGGCAAGACCGCTTGGGAGATTGGCGATCAGATCATAGTAACCTTTACCTCCCTAAGATTCGGCACACAGTATGGAACGCTGACCTACCACGGCACCGGGTGGACAACGGACGTGAGATTCTCGTACCTTGAAAATGAAACACCTACCGTCAGCGCAATATATGCACCGTGCTACGAGGTAGTGGACGGTAATATGCAGTTGAAGGACGGTATGCAGCTTGGAATGACGGAGTATATCTCGGCAGCTTGCAGCATCACGGATGAAACACTCAATATCAGCTTTGAGGGCGTAACCCGTAATTACAGCCGTCTGGGCATCATAGGTCTGTCGAATCAAACGCTGACCGTTATCACGCACGATTTCACTCCTGCGGGAGCGACCGAGGTAGCAATCGATGCCTTCGCCCTCACCACTGATGATAACGGCAATGCCTTCCTTTATGGAGTGTTTGCAGAGGGAGCAACGGTAAGTGTAAAGCAGGGAGAAGTATCTCTTGCAGATTATGCCTTCACCGCCGAGAAGCATCCCGAAGGCACAAAATCTGGCATAAACTATGCGTTGGATGCAATGCCTGTCATCGACGGCACCTTGGGCGGTAAGACCGAAGCTACCGAGGAAGATGTCAATGCCTTGGTGGAACAGCTCAAAGCTTACGTGGATAACGGAATTACCACGATTACCGTAACAGGTAGCGAACCTGCTTTAATAGAAATGGATTCGTGGACGAATACAGCTATTGGCGAAGCGATTTATCGCTTGTCGGGTTCGGATGATTACGACGAGAATAATCCTTATAACGGCAAGATTGATTTAATTCTTCAAGACGTTACGGAAATCGTAGATCAAGAGTTTTATAGTG
>SVLZ01000024.1 GCA_015067665.1 Oscillospiraceae bacterium
TTTTCACAATGCTTACAAGGAGGTAAAACCCAATGGCTAACGAACAGCGTGTTCATCCCCGGAAGCGCCGCAAGGTCTGCGCTTTCTGTGTGGATAAGGCAACCAGCATCGATTACAAGGATACTGCAAAGCTCCGCCGTTACCTGTCCGAGCGTGGCAAGATCCTGCCCCGCCGTACCACCGGCACCTGTGCAGCTCACCAGCGTGACCTGACTTCCGCTATCAAGCGCGCCCGTCAGATCGCTCTGCTGCCCTACGTTGCTGACTAATTTGCAATATAAAACGCACCCGATTCCGGGTGCGTTTTTTTATGGGTTATTGGGGGGTTATCGGTGCATAAACGGGGGTTATTCCAGCTCGAATGCACCGGTGTAGAGCTGATAGTAGGTGCCTTTTTGGGCAATCAGGTCATCGTGGGTACCCCGTTCGATGATCCGACCGTGGTCAAGCACCATAATGCAGTCGGAATTCATAATGGTGCTGAGCCGGTGCGCAATGACAAATACGGTTCTGCCGTGCATCAGCTTATCCATGCCGTCCTGCACCAGCTTTTCGGTTCGGGTGTCAATGGAGGAGGTGGCCTCGTCCAGAATCATAACCGGGGGGTCCGCAACTGCGGCCCGGGCAATGGAAATGAGCTGCCGCTGACCTTGCGATAAGCTTGCACCGTTGCCGGTCAGCTCAGTGTCATAGCCCTTCGGCAGGCGGGTGATGAAATCGTGGGCATTTGCCAGCTTTGCGGCGGCAATGCATTCCTCGTCGGTGGCATCCAGCTTGCCGTAGCGGATATTGTCCATTACCGTGCCGGTAAATAAGTTTACATCCTGCAATACCACGCCCAGACTGCGCCGCAGATCGGGTTTTGCGATCTTGTTGATATTGATACCGTCGTAACGGATCTTGCCGTCTGCAATGTCGTAGAAGCGGTTGATAAGATTCGTGATGGTGGTTTTGCCGGCTCCCGTAGCGCCTACGAAGGCGATTTTCTGACCGGGGTGGGCATAGAGGGTCACATCGTAAAGCACCTGCTTTTCCGGCACATAGGCAAAGTCCACCATATCCATCACAATATCGCCCTTCAGCTCGGTATATGTGGTGGTGCCGTCTGCTTTGTGGTAGTGCTTCCACGCCCATTGGCCGGTACGCTCGGCACATTCCTCGATATTGCCTTTTTCATCGATATGGGCATTGACCAAGTGCACATAGCCTTCGTCTTCTTCAGGCAGCTCATCCATCAATTCAAAGATCCGTTCTGCACCTGCCATTGCCATAATAATGGCATTAAACTGCATAGAGATCTGGTTGATGGGCTGGTTAAAGTTCCGGGAGAGCACCATAAATGCCATCAGGGAACCGAGGCTGAGCCACGCGCCGCCGGAGAGTACCACGATAGCACCGCCCACAATGGCCAAAATGGCATACTGGACGTAGCCTAAGTTGTTGTTAATGGGACCCATCATATTGGTGAACTTACCGGCAGAGTAGGCATTTTCGCAGAGGATGCTGTTGAGCTTGTCGAACTCTTCTTTGCACTTTTCTTCGTGGTTAAATACCTTGACCACTTTTTGCCCGGTAACCATTTCTTCAATGTAGCCGTTTAGCTTACCTAAAGACTGCTGCTGACCGATAAAATACTTTCCTGACTTGCCGGCCAAGGTTTTGGTGACGAAGATAACACCTACAACGGTGATCATCGAAACGATCGTCAGCATCCAAGAGGTGAAGATCATTGTTATGAGCAAAACCACCAAGGTCACTGCAGAGGATACGGTCTGCGGGATAGACTGAGAGATCATTTGCCGCAGGGTATCAATGTCGCTGCTGTAACGGGACATAATGTTGCCGGCGGTATTGCTGTCAAAATAGCGGATGGGAAGACGCTGCATTTTGGTAAACATTTCGTCGCGGATCTTCTTTTGGATGCCCTGGGTAACGGCAACCATCAAATAGCTTTGCAGGAAGCTGCCCGCAAGGCCTATAGCGAATATACACGCAAGCTGGATCAGAAAATTTCGAAGGGGCGTAAAATCCGCAGAGTTATTTTCTACCATCGGGAGAATAAACTGGTCTACCATTTTTCCTAATGCCGTGGAGCTTTGCGCTTGGGTAAGGGCCACAGCAAAGATGCAGACCATTACCATCAGCAGCCGGAACCAGTAGTACTTGAGATAGCCAAGAAGGCGAGTAAATGTTTTTTTGGGGTCTTTGGCCATACGGCCATCACCGCGCATACGTGGAGGGGGCATTACTGGAGACCTCCTTTCTGCTGGGAAGCAAAGACTTCCTGATAAATAGCGGATGTTTTCATCAATTCTTCATGGGTGCCCACAGCACTGATTATGCCACCGTCCATAATGACGATCATATCTGCGTCCTGCACAGAGGCAATCCGCTGGGCGATGATGATTTTCGTGGTACCGGGAATTTCTTCCAGGAATGCCTGACGGATCGACGCGTCGGTCTTGGTATCTACTGCGGAGGTGGAGTCGTCCAGGATCAGGATTTTTGGTTTTTTCAGCAGCGCCCGTGCGATACAGAGCCGCTGCTTTTGGCCACCGGATACGTTGGTACCGCCTTGTTCAATATAGGTGTCGTAGCCATCAGGGAAGGAGACGATAAAGTCGTGGGCACAGGCGAGGCGGCAGGCATGTATTAACTCCTCGTCGGTGGCATTAGGGTCGCCCCAGCGGAGGTTTTCCTTAATGGTGCCGGAAAATAGCTCGTTTTTCTGCAATACCATCGCTACACTGTCCCGCAAAACGGTCAAATCGTAGTTGCGGACGTCGATGCCGCCTACCTTCAGAACACCCTCAGAAACGTCATATAGACGGGGGATCAGCTGCACAAGGGTGGATTTGCTGGAGCCGGTACCGCCCAAAATGCCAACGGTCGCACCGGAGGGAATGTGCAGGCTGACTTCCTTCAGGGCGCGATGCTGGGCAGTTGCGGAATAACGGAAGGACACGTTCTGAAAATCAACAGAACCGTCGGGAACCTCGGTAACTGCATTTTCGGGAGATGTAAGATCCGGCTCCTCAGTTAATAGCTCGCTGCAGCGGCGCAGAGAGGTACGGCTCATGATCATCATAACAAAAACCATACTAAGCATCATAAGACCGCCTAAGATCTGCGTGGTATAGGTGAACATAGAAGAAAGCTGACCGGTGGTAAGACCCTCTAAGGGGTTATTGCCGGATGCGATGATCATCTGTGCGCCAAACCAAGAAATGGTCAGCAGACATAGGTAAACGCAGAACATCATAATGGGGTTGTTAAGAGCCAATATCTTTTCTGCTTTGGAGAAATTCTTTTCCAAATCACCGGAAATACCCGTAAATTTTTCGGTTTCTCTATCTTCCCGGACAAAACTCTTAACGACCCGGATGCCGTGGACGTTTTCCTGCACGATGTTGTTCATCTTGTCCAGCATTTTGAAGCTGCGGTCAAAAATCTTAAATACAATGGGAACCAAGCTCACCAAAGCAACGATCAAAATGGGCATAACCATCAGATAGATGCTTGCCAGCTTCGGGCTTAGCTGCCAGGCCGAGATCAACGCCAAAATGAGCATGACCGGGCAGCGGATCGCCATACGAATGGACATTTGGAAGGCCATTTGCAGCTGCGCAACATCGGAGGTAAGGCGGGTAACGATGGAAGCGGAAGAGAATTTGTCGATGTTGCTGAAACCGAACTTTTGTACCCGATAGAACATATCGTGGCGCAGATTTTTCGCAAAGCCGGTACCTGCGCGGGATGCAAAAATAGCGGAAGCCACACCAAAGGTCAGGGAAGCCAGTGCGCATAATACCAGCAATAGGGATCTTGTGGCAATGACATTCATATCCTGCAATTTTACACCGTAATCGTACAGATCGGCCATAACGAGAGGGATAACCACTTCCATCGTTACTTCACCGATCATACATAGCGGACTTAACAACGCAGGCCACTTGTATTCCCGGATGCACCGCAATAGGGGCTTTAGCATACAGCTTCCTCCTTTTTATCGGATTTGAGAGATTCATAGACACAAGCGTAGGTGGTTTCCACCTGCCCGCGGAAAAAGTAGTACAGCAAAAACTGTAGGATTGCGGACAGCAGCGCAAAAAGCGCGGTAGCAATAGAGGGGGAGACGGGGAGAGAAATCCCGAAAAGGGGCAAAAGAAGATCACCGTAGGAAACAAACACCGCCAAAAAGGTCAAAAGGAAATACCACCAAAGATGTAAATCCAGCCAAAACAGCCGGAAACGGTTTCCTTGCATAAGCATGGTGCTCTCGTACAAAGCCGCCAGCGCACCGGGCTTTTGACTGGTGAGCAGGACGTAGTCGCTGAGACGGTAGCGATAAAACACCGGAACGACCATTAAAAGACCGCCTGCCGCAGAAAGCAAATAGAGAGGGATCAATGTGCCGGGGGGAAGCTGTTCCTGTAAAAGAACCATCAGCTCTTCACTTGTAAGGGCAGCAGAGGCAGGGTCTTCGTTAATGGCAGCCATGACCTGCATGAGTCCGTTTGAAAGGGGGGTGGCAGAAAACAGCAGTGAGCCAAGGAAAATGCCGCCTATCATATGGATGATATAGCGAAAGTCTCGGCAAAGCTGGAGCCGCAGCGCAGCGCCCCAACGACGGAAGCCCTCAAAAAGGTGGTCTGTGTCAGCGGCATTGCCTGCGCTGATATGTATGGCAGTGAAAACAAGACCCAGCTGCCAAAAAGGAAGCAGGAAGGAAAGGGAAGTGCTCAGAACCATTTGGGCGGTTTGAAGCGCGCTGCGCAGGCCGATACCCGATAAGCCACCGGTTCCTTCTAACTGTGTGTCTAAGAAAAGATTGATCGCCAAAACGATCAGCGGCAGTATAAGCGCCGGTAGGGCGTGTATAAGTACGACGTGCCGATTCGCTGCAGCGTGGCATTTCCAACGGGCTTTTGCCTGTTGCAGGATCGCTTTAGGTGTGTCCAAAAACATAAGAAACTCCTTCGTCTGAGGAATATAATAAGCTAACATATATCTTACGGCAGTTATTTGAAAATAGCAAATGAATTTTTTGTAAAATGCAGGAAAAATTGCAGCTTTTTTTCCCTTGCCTTGACTTTTTCTGCCTGTACAGTATAATAAAAAGGCAATATAAGAAAGGGAGTGTTTCTTTTGGAATACCGTATGACCATTGCAGGCTTGGAAAGAGCCCTGCCTATTTGTAAACTGTCCGATGATTTGGCAATTGGTGCCTTTGTCATTTTTGGTGACCAGGAGCTGACTGTTGCCTGTGCCCGTGATCTGCTGAAAAAGGCTCCGGAGTATGATTATATGATCGCTCCCGAGGCTAAGGGCATCCCTCTGGTCCATGAAATGGCTCGCCAGTCCGGCGCAAAGAAGTATTTTCTTGCCCGAAAGGCACCTAAGCTTTATATGCGTGATGTTTTCTCTGCTACCGTCCGCTCGATCACTACCGCCAAGGAGCAGACGCTGTATCTTGACAAGGCGGATGCCGAGCAGATGAAGGGGAAACGCATTCTGATCGTAGACGATGTTATCTCCTCCGGTGAAAGCCTGCATGCACTGGAAAACTTGGTAGAAAAGGCCGGCGGCATCATTGTAGGCCGTATGGCAATTCTGGTAGAGGGCGAGGCCCAGTACCGCGCAGACCTTACCTACTTGGAGAAGCTGCCTCTGTTCCGCCCTGACGGAACGGTGATCGCTTAAGAAAGTGCAATGAACGGAAACTATGTAACCGTAGATTTGGATGCCATCTGCCATAATTTGCAGGTGATTGCCGGCTGTTCCGGTACGGCGATCTGCGGTGTGATCAAGGCGGATGCCTATGGACATGGCGCAGTGCGGGTTGCCGAAGCAATCGCGCCATACTGCTGTTTTTTTGGTGTTTCCTCCATAGAAGAGGCATTGGAACTGCAAAAAGCAGGCATCGCACTGCCAATTGTGATTCTCAGCCGTGCAGACCGGGAAGACTATCCGCTGATAGTGGAAAGAGGAATTCGGCCTGCCATCTTTACTTGGGAGGATGCCCTTGCGCTCTCTCAGGCAGCACAGCGGCAAAAGGTGACTGTTCCTTTCCATTTTGTGGTGGATACGGGTATG
Organism: Oscillospiraceae bacterium; assembly: GCA_015067665.1. Classification (GTDB taxonomy): domain Bacteria; phylum Bacillota; class Clostridia; order Oscillospirales; family Oscillospiraceae; genus Faecousia. The sequence goes on from SVLZ01000024.1 coordinate 6,097, forward strand.
AACCGTATCGGTATGCCGGCAAATGAAGAATCCGTTGGACTTTGCGAAAAAATTGCCCAATTGCCCAATTTGCTGGCGGAAGGTATTTTCAGCCATCTTGCCACGGCAGATGAGCGGGATATGACAAAGACCGAACGGCAGCAGGCGCAATTTGACGCATTTTGTGAAAAACTTGAAAATGCCGGCATTATGCTTAAATATCGCCACCTGAATAATTCTGCGGCAGCGCTTCGCCTTGACCGACACTATGATATGGTCCGGGCAGGGATCGTAATGTATGGCCATACCCCCAGCGAAGAAATGGCGCAGACGGTGAAAGATATTCGACCGGCGCTGAGCTGGTACAGTAGAATTTCCTATATTAAGCAGTTAGAAGCGGGCTGCGAGATCAGCTATGGCGGAACCTTTACTACTGTGCGTCCTACTTTAGTGGCTACCTTGCCGGTGGGCTACGGTCACGGCTATCCCAGAAGTCTCAGCAACTGTTTTTATGTCCTGATTCGCGGAAAACGGGCGCCCATCCTGGGACGGGTCTGCATGGATCAGATGATGGTGGACGTGACGGATATTCCGGATGTGACAGCGGACGATTTAGCGGTACTGGTGGGCACAAGCGGAGAAGAAACCATCACCGTGGAGGAGATTTCTAAGGCTGCCGGTAGCTTTCATTATGAATTTTTGTGCGGCATTGCCCGCCGAGTGCCCCGTTTTTACTATCGAAACGGAATCTTGGTTGAAAAACACAATTACTTATTGGATCAATGAATTTTCGTAAAAAGCAAGCCACCAACTGCCAAAGATCGTATTTTGGCGGTTGGTGGCTTGCTTGGCGCGCTGAAAAAGCCCACCGCTTACACGGTGGGCTTTTCCAAAGGGATAAAAAGAAGAGAGATAGAAAAGAAAAAAGCATACTAATGAAGAAGGGTTTGTCTTCTTACGGTTAAAGTATACTACAGACCCACGATGATTTGTTTACAGAAATGCAAATAAAAAGAAACGAAACTGTGAACAAACGCAGGATTTTACAGCATCCTCTTGATTAAGGCGGGAAAAATGATATAATAATAAAAAAGGAGAGGACGAAAATAATGGGGAAATTTTTAGAGAGTATGACAGAAAATGTCGGCGATTATACCTTAAGACGACTCATCCCTGCAGTGATATTGCTGTTTGCCGGCATACTGCTTATGAAGATCGTTTTGAAGATCGTAGGCACCATCCTTAATAAGGGAAAATTGGAAAAGGCGGCACATAGCCTGATCAATTCAGCAATTAAGATCTTAATGGGCGTGTTGCTTGGACTCATTGTAGCGTCTTGCCTTGGTATCGATGTGACCGGTGTTGTGGCGCTGGCTTCGGTGCTGACGCTGGCAATCTCTTTGTCGTTACAGGATTTGCTGACAAATATTTTTGGCGGATTCACCTTGCTCTACACCCATCCCTTCGCCTCCGGTGATTTTGTGGAAATCGCCGGGCAAAGCGGCTCTGTGGTAGAAATAGGACTTGCCTACACCAAGCTTTATACACCGGACAATAAGCAGGTCTCTATTCCCAACAGCGCGGTGGTATCTTCGGAGATCGTCAACTATACTGCCAACGGTACCCGCCGTGCAGAGATCATCGTAAGCGCCGCTTACGACTGCCCTATGGATGATGTGCTTCAGGCCCTCATGGATGCGGCAAACTTAGAAACCGTAGAAAAAAGTCCGGAGCGGTTTGTGGCGGTTAGTCATTACGGGGAAAATGCCATTGAGTATACACTGCGCTTTTGGAGCACCAACGACAACTATTGGAATAATTACTTTGCCATCAATAAGCGCGTGAAAGAAATTTTTGATGCCCGTGGCATCCGTATGACCTATCCCCATCTTAATGTTCATTTGGATAAATAAAATGTATATTACCCATCTTCCGGGATAAGCTATTACCGGACAAATAGGTTGCAGAAAAGCTGGTCGCGACGGCGATCACGGAAACTGCCGAAATTTGTCAAGTGTATCGCCGGCAAGATGCGAAGCAGGAGGAAAGAAATTTTCTCCTGTACATAGGAAAGGATCAATAAAATGGCGAAAAGAACAGACCCGATCGGGGTATTTGACTCCGGTGTGGGTGGCATCAGTGTTTTGCGAGCACTCCTACATAAGATGCCCGGTGAGAATTATTTATATTTTGGTGACTCTGCCAACGCACCTTATGGTACGAGAACGGCGGAGGATGTGACAGCCCTTGCCTCCAGCGTGGCACAGAGGCTGTCCGAGCAAGGGGTGAAAGCTTTGGTTGTTGCTTGTAATACCTCCACCTCTGTTGCGATGGAAACACTCAGGAAAAACCATCCCGAATTGATCGTAGTAGGCATTGAGCCGTCTGTAGGATTAGCGGCATCCCACTATCCCAAGGGGCGGATCGGCGTGCTGGCGACACCGGCAACCATTGCCGGACGGCGTTTTATGTATCAGGCGGCGCCCTATCCCGATGCGGAAATCGTTTTGATCCCTGCGCCCAATTTGGTAGAAATTGTGGAAGCGGGAAAATACGATTCTCAGGAGGCGGATGATTATCTGGGAAAGCTGCTTCACCCCTATATCGGGAAATTAGATGCACTGGTGCTGGGCTGCACCCACTATCCCTTTGTGGAAAAGGCACTTCACCGTGTTTTGGGAGAGCAGGTTGCCTTTTTTGACGGCAGCAGCATTACTGCGGCAGAAACCTATCGGCAGCTATTGGAAGCAGACCTCTTAAATGAGGATGGCGGTGTCGTACAAATGGAAAACAGCCTGCCGGACAAAGAAATTCTTACACTTTGTATGAAGCTTTTAGGCACAAAAGAGGATGTATGATCGAATTTTTGCCTTTTGATTTGGAGAAAAAAACAGAATACGACAAGTATCTCACAGCCTGTGATAATCGGGGCTGTGAGTACAGCTTTGCCAATCTCTATCTTTGGGGGCGGCAGAAGGCGGCCTTTTTGGCAGATCAAATCGTATTCTTTTCTCAGTTTAACCGCAGAAGCGTCTATTTGTTCCCTATAGGGCCGGGAGACCGAAAGACAGCATTGGATGCGATCATCCACGATGCGGCGGTGCGTGGGATCCCTTGCAGACTTACCGGTCTTCTAAAAGAGGATTGCGAAACGGTGGAACGGCTTTATCCCGGGAAATTCCGTTTTCATAACGATCGGGACGGGTATGACTATGTCTATGATATTAACGCCCTTGCGGAATTGCGTGGCAAAAAGTATCAGAAAAAACGAAATCACCTGAACCGGTTCCTCTCTCTCTACCCGGATTGCCGCGGAGAGCCTATTACGCAGGAGAATGCGGCTGCGGTTTCGGATATGATTGAAAAGTGGTATGCCCTTCGTCAGCAGGAGGATCCGGCCGCAGATTATCATATGGAAAAGGCGGCGCTGCGCAAAGCGATGGAAAAGCGCCAAGCGCTGCAAATGGAAGGCTACTGCCTGTTTGTAAATGGAGGATGCGTGGCAATGAGCCTTGCATCGGCACTTTCGGAGACGGTGTTCGATGTCCACTTTGAAAAAGCGCTGGAAAAGACAGAAGGCGCATATACTGCCATCAATTACTATTTCTCCCGTTATCTTCGGGAAAAATACGGTGCAGTAAAATATCTTAACCGGGAGGACGATATGGGAATCCCCGGCTTGCGCCACGCAAAAATGTCTTATAAGCCGGATAAAATGGTGGAAAAAAGCTGGGCCTGTCTTTTGGAGGATGATTATGACTATTGAGCATCCTATGCATTCGGATATTCCCGCACTGCAGATCCTTTGGAAGGAAGCTTTTTCCGATACGGATGCTTTTTTAGATCTGTTTTTTACCCAAGCCTTTGCCTTGGAACGGGCGCTGGTGGCCAAAGAGGGGGAGACTGTTCTTGGGGCACTTTATTGGTTTTACTGCGCTTGGGAAGGCAATCAAAGCGCCTATATTTACGCGGTTGCGACGAAAAAAGAATACCGTGGCCGGGGCATTTGCCGGGCGCTGATGGAGAAGCTTCATAGTGAGATGACAGGGATGGGCAAAAGCACCATTCTTGTGCCGGCAGACGATGGTTTGCGGGCATTTTATGCCCGTATGGGTTATCGGGATTTTGGCGGCATGGACGAAAAAGTCTACCATCCGGGGGATGCTTCGATAAATGCAGACAAGCTGACCGTTTCCCAATATATGCAAAAAAGAAGAATGCTTTTGATGCAGGGCGGTGTTTTGCAGGAGGGGGACTTTTTGCCGATCTTGTCGGAAACCCTTTCTTTTTATGGCGGGAAAAACTGGATTTTGGCAGGATACCGGGAAGAAGAAATGTGGATATGTCCGGAGTATTTGGGTGACCCCAAATTACTGCCCGGTATTCTGAAAGCTTTGGAAATACCTTCTGCCTGCGTCCATACTGCCGGAGAAAAGCCCTTTGCAATGTGCCGGGCAATGGCAGGAGAGGAAAGCCTGCCGCAGTATTTTGCTTTCGCGCTGGATTAAGGAAAATAATGTAGGAAACGGGAGAGAAATCTTGGAAGATAACAAAGTATTTCGCATAGCTGCGGCAGTTCTCGGCTGTGTGTTGTGTATCGGGCTGCTGTTAGGTGTGGGGTTGGGGTTAAATGCGCTGCTGCTTCCGGAAGAAACAGAGGTGCCGACGGAGCTGCCTACTGATGCACCGACGGAAATACCTACAGGGCCGCCTACAGAACCGCCTACGGAGCCGCCGCTTACAATGCCGGCGCTTTCGCTGACAGCGAAGCACAGCTTTATCTACATAGTGGAGTCGGAGCAGTTTTTGATGCTTAAGGGAAATGCGGATGAACGCATCTATCCGGCAAGTCTCACAAAGCTGTTTGCTACCTATGTAGCGCTGCTGTATTTAGACCCGGATACAAAAATAACCACAGGCAGCGAGGTCTATGATGTTGAGACAGATTCCTCCAAAGCCGGTCTCGGTCCGGGACTTACCCTTACCGTACGGCAGCTTGTGCAGGCAATGCTGCTTAGCAGTGGCAGCGATGCATCAATGACGCTTGCGGCGGCAACGGGCAGAAAATTGGAAAACGATCCGAATTTGTCCTATAAAAAAGCGATTGAACGCTTTATGGAGGAGATGAATACCGTTGCCGGGAAGTTAGGGCTTAGCGGCTCCCATTTTGTTACGCCTGACGGTTATCATCACGAAGATCACTATACTACGCCGCGGGATATGCAGAAAGTGGCAGCCCTTGCGCTGGCGCAGCCGACACTGCGGGAGGTTATGGAAATGCGGCAAGCCAAACCGGACGTGAAGCTGCCGCATTTAAGTAATCCGTGGGTCAACACCAATTTCCTGCTCCAGCCAAATTCCCCTTATTATATCCCTGCTGCGTTTGGTATGAAGACCGGCCACACCGCCGCGGCAGGCGGCTGTCTTTTGGCGAGCTTCAATGTGGACGGAGAAACGCTGATCGTGGGCATTTTTGGCTGCGAAAAAAGAGAAGACCGTTTTGTGGATGCGCAGAAAATCTACGAGGCCTATTGCACCGGGTAATTGATTACCCGGTGTATTTTTGTCTTGCATTTTGTAATCTCTTTGATAAAATAAAAGAAAAAGCATCAGGAGGCAATACTATGAAGGGTATTCAAAACGGAAAGATCATTTTGCCGGATCAGATACTTACAGGCTATACGATCCTTTATACGGATGTGATCGAGGACATTGTTCCCGATGAAGCGGTACCGCAGGGGACAGAGCTTACAGATGCAAAGGGCGGCTATGTGGCACCGGGTCTCATTGATCTGCATATCCACGGCTACTTGGGCGCGGATGTCTGCGACTGTGAAGCAGAGGGGATCCGCACCATTGCGAAAGGCATCGTTCAAAATGGCGTGACCGGCTTTTTGCCCACGACGATGACGGTAGATAAGACAGTTATCCGAAAGGCGCTGGAAACCTGCCGGGAACTGAAAGAGGAAAGCAAGAGCTGGAACGGCGCGACCATCTTAGGCTGTCACGCAGAGGGACCTTTCATCAGCGAAAAGAAAAAAGGCGCGCAAAGCGCGGAGTATATTCTGAAGCCCGATCCGGACTTTATTCGGGCGTATCGGGATATGATTAAGATCCTGACCCTTGCACCGGAGACGGACACGGAGGATTTTTCTGCCATTCGGCAGATCTGCGCGGAGACAGATGTGGTCGTTTCTATGGGACATACCGATGCAGATTATGAAACGGCAGTAAAGAGCGTGAAAGCGGGTGTCCGTCACGCGACCCACCTCTTTAATGCGATGAGTCCGCTTGCACACCGGGCACCCGGTGTGGTAGGCGCCTCCCTCAATACAGATGTGACCTGTGAGCTGATCGTAGATACTTTCCATGTGTTGCCCTGTCTATATAATATGGTGTGGAAGATGAAGGGCAGAAAGCTCTGTTTTATCACAGACTGCCTTTCGGCTGGCGGTTTGCCTATGGGGGAATATGTACTGGGCGGCAAAAAGGTAATTTACCGGGATGTGGTCTGTCGTTTGGAGGACGGAACGGTAGCCGGCAGTGTGCTGAAGCTCAATGAAGGCGTTTGGAATGCGTACCAAAATTCTGACATTCCTCTGTGGGAATGTGTCAATTGCGCCACCTTGAACCCGGCCAATGCCATCGGACTTGGTGAAACCAAGGGTTCTTTGGAAAAGGGTAAGGATGCGGATATGATCATTACCGATGAGACCTTCGGTGTGATGCAGACCATCATTGCCGGTGAGGTGAGATTTGTAAAATAATAGGGAAATACACCTATAAAACAACCCTGTTTGCCTGCTTTTCGGGCTATGTAGTGCAGGCAATAATTGTGAATTTCGCACCGCCGTTGTTTATTGCCTTTCAGAAACCTATGGCATTACGCTAAGCCAAATTACGGTGCCGGTGCAGTTCTGTTCTGCTTTGGGACGTGCAAATAAAAAGGAAAACCAGACTGTGTAACGCACAGTCTGGTTACAGAGTGTCAAAAAAGCCGCCAACCGTCAAAACGCAAGTAAATGAAATGATTATAGCTTGCGCCTTCTCCCTTGGGAGAAGGTGGCAAAAATCTTTTATTTTTGACGGGTGAAGGGTAAAAAAGCTTGCTACGCAAGGCATTTTGACTTACATCACAATCCGCACTCTAACGTACCACCTGTACGCCGACGAGTGCGGATTGCTTGTCTTGGCGGCTCCTTTGCCCTCTGCCAGTCTGTCAAAAAACAAGTTTTTTGACAGACTGAAACCAGACTGTGTAACGCACAGTCTGGTTAGTCTTTTTTGGGGAGGAAGGCGGAGGGAAGTGCGTGGAAATTCTTTTGAAAGACGCGGGAAAAATAGGAGAGGTTTTCGTAGCCACAGGCAGTGGCGGCATTGCAGATCTTGGTGCCGTGCTCGATCAAATATTTTGCCTCTGTACAGCGAATGAGGTTGACCATTTCAATAATGGTTTTGCCGGTCAGCGCCTTAAACTCTCTGGAGAGATGGTATTTACTGATGCCTACGTAGGCGGCGATGTCATCGAGTGTGATGGCGTTGCGCATATTCTTCCGTATATAAAGGAGCGCGTTTTTGATATGAATATTGGCATTGGGGTTAGTGTCCCGTGGCCGTTCCACGATATATTCCCGGCAGAGGACCTGCAATAAGGATAAAACCGTATGCCGAATATCGATGACAGCATAGGCGTTTCCGCTGCGGTGCCGGTCAAAAGCATTGTTTAATTCTTCAAACAAATTATGAAAACGGGCATCCTGAATGCTGTGCTGAAAGTGAAGTGTTTCCGGAGCAAGTCCGTTTTCCCGGAAAAAGGCGTTGTCGATGATAAGACAGCGGTAGGTAACAGTGGTGTCGCTATACACGCAGTGAGGCAGCTCTAAATTGACAACGTAAAGATCACCGGGTAAAAAAAGAGCAGTTTCTGTGCCGCAATGGATCTCTCCTTTGCCGGACAAGCAGTAAAGCAGCTCTACGTTTTCATGCCAGTTTAGCGGACAGTGATGCGCCACCACCTGAAAGGCGCTGTGGAAAATAAAGGGAAGAAGGGGATCAGCCATATCGTGGGTTTCATAGATGTAGTTTTCCATGCGCAGACCTCATTTAGCAAGATTGTGTTATTATATATCAATATTGGCTGTTGTTTTCCGGTAAATACAGTATAAAATAAAGTTATGGAAAAAGCAATAAGGCAATTTTATACTAATATGGAAAGGGCGGACATTATGCAGTATTTGAATGTAGAAGTACCGGTAAAAAATATGCCGGTCCTGGACCCGGAGTTCATTCCCATCAATCTTTTTAACCGGGCATTTTTGAAGGATGCGAAAAAGCCGGTATCCTTTGGCGTGGAGCGAAATGATGGGCAGGTGGCGGTGTGCCACACTTTTATTCACGGCACCCCGGAAATGCGGGACGCGGATATTTACTACTGTGATCGCCTTGTGAAGTCCATCCTTTGGATGAAGGGCGGCTGGAAGATTTACGTAAGCGGTGACGAGCGCGTATTTTCTGCTCTTAAAGCGGCCTATTGTGTGGGTGGCAGCCGGGCTTTTGATGCAGATTTTATGGCAGGTGTCTATGAAAAACCCTTTGAGGTAGTGCTTTGCGAAAAGGTACCGGAAGAAAAGGGTGCTTCTCAGGCGGTAGGCCGTCACTTGGGCGGCTGCCGCATCGGTTTCGATGCCGGTGGCAGTGACCGGAAGGTTTCTGCAGTTATTGACGGGCAACCGGTCTTTTCTGAGGAAGTGGTATGGTTCCCGAAGCTTAATGCAGATCCGGATTATCACTATAACGGTATTGTTGAGGCACTGAAGTCCGCGGCAGAAAAAATGCCTCGTGTGGATGCGGTGGGCGTTTCCTCTGCGGGTGTGTTTGTGGACAACCGGACGATGGTTGCTTCCCTGTTCCTGAAAGTACCCAAGGACGAGTTTGACAAAAAAGTCAAGGATATTTACCTCCGGGCGGTTCGGGATACCTTTGGGGAAGACGTGCCTGTGGTCGTTGCCAATGACGGCGATGTTTCCGCGCTGGCAGGCGCAATGGGCTTGGACGAAAATAACGTTTTGGGTATTGCTATGGGCACCAGCGAGGCTGTGGGCTTTGTGGATGAAAATGGAAATATTACCGGCTGGCTCAATGAGCTTGCCTTTATGCCTGTGGATGCAAGCCCTGCGGCCATGGAGGACGAGTGGTCCGGAGACATCGGCTGTGGTGTTAAGTATTTTTCTCAGGATGGTGTCATTAAGCTGGCGCCCCGTGCAGGCATCGAATTGGAGGAAACGCTCTCTCCTGCGGAAAAGCTAAAGGTTGTACAGAAGCTTATGGAGGAGGGAAGTGAGCAGGCCGAGAAGGTTTACCGCTCCATTGGTACGTATTTGGGTCATACGCTGGCCTACTATTATGATCTGTATCACTGCAAGCACGTACTGCTGCTGGGTCGCGTGATGTCCGGCAAGGGCGGTGATTTGATCCTTGCGGAAGCAAAGCGTGTTCTTGGAGATGAATATCCGGAATGTGCAGGAAATCTGCTGCCTGCATTGCCTGACGAGAAAGCCCGTAGGGTCGGGCAGTCTGTAGCGGCTGCCTCGCTGCCGGAAATCTAAAATAAAAACGGAGGATTCTTTTGGGAATCCTCCGTTTTGCTTTCCAAATTACCGCTGGATACGGCCGGAGCCGTCGCCACCGGCCAGCTTTTCTACCTCAGCCACAGTAACCATATTGTAGTCACCCTCAATGGAGTGCTTCAGGGCAGAAGCAGCAACTGCGAACTCAACGGCTGCCTGGGTGTCCTTGCCGGTGAGCAGGGAGTAAATGAGGCCACCGCCAAAGCTGTCACCGCCGCCAACACGGTCGATGATGTGCAGATCGTACTTCTTGGAGAAGCAGTACTCGTTCTTTGCTACATTGTAGAGCATTGCGCTCCAACCGTTATCAAATGCGGAGTGGCTCTCGCGCAGGGTGATAGCAACCATCTCGAAGCCAAACTTGTCCGCCAGCTGCTTTGCAACAGACTTGTAGCCCTCGTGGTTAAGAGAGCCGCCATAGATGTCGGTAGCTTCTGCCTCAATGCCGAATACGTCCTTGGCATCTTCCTCATTGGAGATGCAGACATCTACATACTGGCACAGCTCGGTCATAGCTTCACGAGCCTCTGCCCGGGTCCAGAGCTTGCCGCGGTAGTTTAAGTCGCAGGAGATCTTAATGCCGCGAGCCTTGGCTGCCTTGCAGGCCTGCTTGCAGATCTCCACCATATTGCCGCCCAGTGCGGGAGTGATGCCGGTGAAGTGGAACCACTCGGCACCCTCGAAGATAGCTTCCCAATCGAAATCCTCGCAGGAAGCCTTAGCAATCGCGGAATTGGCGCGGTCGTAAATGCAGACAGAGCCACGCTGAGAAGCGCCTTTTTCGTTAAAGTAGATGCCAACCCGGTCGCCACCGCGGACGATCTTTGAGGTATCCACACCGTAACGGCGCAGAGAGTTGACAGCTGCCTGACCAATCGCGTGGGTGGGGAGCTTTGTAACATAAGCGGCATCCAGGCCATAGTTAGCAAGAGATACGGCAACATTGGCCTCGCCACCGCCGAAGGTGAATTCCACGTGGTCACATTGCACGAAACGCTCATAGTTGTAGGGCTGCAGGCGGAGCATCAGCTCGCCAAAGGTAATAATTTTAGCCATAGTAAAAACCTCCTGAGATTAACCGAAGGCTGCCTGACGGGCCTCGGCGCAAAGTGCGGTGATCTTCTCAAAGTTGCCGGCGGCAATGTCCGCCTTGGGGCAGACCCAGCTGCCGCCTACTGCGTGGATAAAGGGAGCGTCGATGTACTCCCGGATATTAGCAGCATTGACACCGCCGGTGGGCAGGAACTTAATGCCCACAAAGGGCGCTGCCAAATTCTTCATTGCGCTCAGGCCACCATAAACATTGGCGGGGAAGAACTTAATGACCTTCAAACCAAACTTGAGAGCAGCGGTGATCTCGGTGGGGGTGACACAGCCGGGGGTGACGGGAATGTTATTTTCTACACACCAGCCCACAACTTCTGCATCAAAACCGGGGGAGACGATAAATTTTGCGCCCATCTCTACGGCTTTTTTGCACTGCTCCAGTGTCAGGATGGTGCCGGCGCCCACCAGCATATCGGGGCAGCCTTCGCCGACAGCGCGGATGGCATCGGGTGCGGCGGCGGTGCGGAAGGTGATCTCCATCACGTCAACACCGCCTTTGAGCATGGCATTGGCGGTAGCTACTGCGTCCTTGGCATCGTCAAGAACAACAACAGGCACGATGCCCACACGGGCGAATCTTTCCAGTACAGTCATTTTGCTGTCCTCCTGATTACACGCCGGAGTAAGCAGCAAAGCCACAGTCGATGGGCAGAACCACACCGGTAATGGCAGAAGCGGCCTTGTCGTCGGTCAGGAAGAACAGACCGCCCAGCAGCTCCTCAGAGTCAACAAAACGACCCATAGGTGTGCCATTTAAGATCTTGGCGGAGCGAGCGGTGGGGGTGCCGTCCTCGTTAAACAGCAGGGCGCGGTTCTGATTGGAAACTAAGAAACCGGGGGCAATGGCGTTACAACGGATGCCGGTGCCTGCAAAGTGGGTGGCCAGCCACTGGGTGAAGTTGGAGATGCCGGCCTTAGCTGCGGAGTAAGCGGGGATCTTGGTCAGCGGAATATAAGCGTTCATAGAGGAAATATTCATAATGTTGCCGGACTTTCTCTCCACCATATCCTTAGCAAAAGCCTGGGTAGGCAGCAGGGTGCCCTGGAAGTTCAGCTTAAATACAAAATCCACACCGTTGGGATCCAGATCAAAGAAGGACTTGCCGCCTTCCTTGGCCTCATGCTGGTATTCATTGTCGGTGGTTGCACGGGGATTGTTGCCGCCTGCACCGTTAACGAGGATGTCACAGGGACCCAAGTCGCGCAGAACTGCCTGATGCACTTCTTCAAGGGCTACGGGGTCCAAAACGTTTGCTTTATAGCCGATGCAGGTAAAGCCCTCGGCAGTCAATTCCGCTGCCAGCTTCAGAACAGCCTCTTCGTTCAGGTCCAGAGCGGCCACTTTTGCGCCTGCCTGTGCGTAAGCACGGGCCATATCGCCGCACAGAACACCGCCGGCACCGGTGATCACAACAACTTTGCCGGAAAAGTCAACATTCAGGGGAAGATTCATCATAATTATTTACCTCCAATTATTTATTATCCAGTTTATCGAGCATATCCCAAACGCCCAGCATATACATAATGCCCAGCGCCCGATCGTAAAGGCCATAGCCGGGACGGACATTGCCCGGACCTTCGTTCCAAAGGTGTCTGCCGTGGTCGGGGCGGATATAGCCCGCAAAGCCACAGTCGTGATAGGCTTTCAGAATGTCCAAAATGCCGGTGTCGCCATCGCAGTCTCTGTGAGAGGCTTCGGAGAAGTCACCGTTTTCGAAGTGCTTGACGTTGCGGATGTGGGCAAAAGCGATCCGATCGCAATGCTTGCGGACAATTTCAGCTACATTGTTGTTGGGATCTGCGCCCAAAGAGCCGGAGCAGAGGGTCAGGCAGTTGCAGGGGTGGTCTACCATTTTCAGGAAGCGGTCAATGTTTTCTTCGTTGATGAGAAGACGGGGCAGGCCAAAAATATCCCATGGGGGATCGTCCATATGGATGGCCATTTTGATGTCGCACTCCTCACAGGTGGGCATAATGGCTTCTAAGAAATACTTGAGGTTTGCCCACAGCTTTTCGTGGTCAACACCTTCGTAAGCCTTGAAAAGCTCGTCCAGCTTCGCCATACGCTCAGGCTCCCAGCCGGGGAAGGACATATTGTACTTTTCGGTAAAGTCCAGTATGTACTTTGCCATAGCGTTGTAGTCATTCTGGATCATACCCTTTTCGTAGAACAGGGCGGTGGAACCGTCTCCGACCTCGTGGAAGAGATTAGAGCGGGTCCAGTCGAAAATAGGCATAAAATTGTAGCAGATGACCCTTACACCGAATTTAGAAAGATTGCGGATGCACTGCTTGTAATTTTCGATATACATATCCCGGGAAGGAAGACCGATCTTAATGTCGTCGTGGACATTGACGGACTCTACCACGTCGATGTTAAAGCCGTACTTTTCGCACTGGGCTTTTACCTCTGCGATTTCCTCCTCTTCCCAAATCTCACCGGGCATTTTGTGGTGCAGCGCCCAGACAATGCTGGTCACACCGGGAATTTGCTTGATGTCGGAGAGCTTGATTTTGTCGTTGCCTTCGCCGTACCAGCGAAAACCCATTTGCATAGCCATAGGAACCTCCTTAAAGATTAAAATATCTCTTTGCGTTATTTCCGCAAATATCTTCTACAAGAGAACCGAGATAGGGGATGTCTGCAGGATATTCCCCGTTTTCTACCCATTTGCCAATTAAGTTACACAGTATCCGGCGGAAATATTCGTGGCGGGCATAGCTCAGCAGGCTGCGGGAGTCAGTGAGCATACCCACAAAATTGCCCAGAATGCCAAGATTTGCAAGGCTGATCATTTGGTTTTCCATGCCGGTCTTGTTGTCGTTAAACCACCAAGCGGAGCCGTGCTGGATTTTGCCGGGGATCTCGTCGCTTTGGTAGGCACCGATCAGGGTGTCCAGCCAAGCGTCGTCGGCAGGATTGAGACTATAGAGAATGGTCTTGGGGAGCTGACCCTCTTTTTCCAGTGCGTCCATTACGCTGTGGAGCGCATCGCAGCTTTGGGTCAGCGCAATGCAGTCGTAGCCACTGTCAGCGCCTAAAATAGCAAACTGGCGGGAGTTGGGGTTGCGCTTGCAGCTAAAGTGGATCTGCATCACCCAGCCGAGGCGGGCGTACTGTCTGCCGCAATGGAGGAGCAGTGCAGTTTGGTAGCTTTCGGCTTCCTCGGTGGTAAGGCTGCTGCCGGTGAGGGCTTTTTGGAAAATGCCTTCCAAAATTGCCGGAGAGGACTTGCGGAAGGGTACATAGTCAAGACCGTGGTCAGCCGCCCGACAGCCGCAGGAATCAAAATACTCGATCCGGGCGGTAAGGGCATCTGCCACGTCCTTAAAGCATAGGATCTTCTTGCCGGCAGCTTGGCCTAACTTTTCTATATAGGCAGCAAAGCCGGGTTTGTGGGCATTCAGCGCCGGATCGGGGCGGAAGCTGGGCAGAACCTTCGTCTCAAAACCGCTTTCGGCAAGGAGTTTGTGATACTTAAGATCGCTGCAAGGATCATCGGTGGTGCCGATCATTGCCACATTACTCTGCGCGATCAGTCCGCGCGCAGAGAAGGCTTCTTCCTGAAGCTTCTTTTCGGCAAGCTCCCAAACCTCCTGGGCAGTCTCACCGTTCAATGTGCCTTCGTAGCCAAAAAAATTCTTCAGCTCTAAATGGCACCAGTGGTACATCGGGTTGCCGATGCAACGGGGAAGGGCTTCTGCAAATTTCTGGAATTTTTCCCGATCAGATGCAGTGCCGGTAATATAGTGCTCGGAAATGCCGTTGCTGCGCATGATCCGCCACTTGTAGTGGTCACCGCCAAGCCATACCTGTGTAATATTTTGGAATCGACGGTCCTCGTAAATATCCTTAGGGTCGATGTGACAGTGATAGTCATAAATGGGCATCTTCTTTGCGTGATTGTGGTACAGTGTCTGCGCCACGTTGGTTTGCAGGAGAAAGTTCTCTGTCAAAAACGGCATAGTTTGTCCTCCTTATTTAAGATGCGTTTAGTATAACGCAAAATAAACGCAATAAAAATTGTAATTATTGTTTGACGCATTGTAAATCTTGCGATATAATAAGGAAAGAAAGGCGGTGGAATCTGTGATGGGCAGAATTCAGCAGTTTGAGCGCCGGCAAAGCATGAAAAATAAGCAGTTTGAGGTGTTCCATTATCGGGAACGAAGCCCCGGAAATATGGAGGTACACCACCACGAATTTTTTGAAATATACTTTCTTTTGGGCGGTGAGGTCAGCTTCCGTGTGGAAGGTCGCAGCTATACGCTAAAGCCTGGAGATATGCTGCTTATCAACCCGCAGGAGCTTCATCAGGCTCTGGTTGATCGGGATACGATCTATGAACGGATGGTGCTGTGGATCGACAGGGGGTATTTGGGAGAATTATCTGCCGGCGGAATGGATTTGGCAAGTTGCTTTGATACCCGACTGCCTACCCACACCAACCGGCTCCATCCGAACAAAACCCAGCGGGCAGAGCTGCAGGTGTTGCTGGAAAAACTGGCAGGGGAGTTTTACGGAGAAGAGCTGGGAAACAGCCAATATGCCCAAGGACTGCTCATGCAGTTTTTGGTGGAGGTCAACCGCTTGGCGCGCAATAGCGATAAACAGCCCGTTTCTGCAGAGGAAACAGACCTTGTGGATCAGGTCCTTTCCTATATCGGCACCCACTTTACAGAGGATATCAGCCTCGAAATGCTGGCAAATATCTTTTACGTCAGCAAATACCATCTGTCCCATGAATTTAGTAAGCGGGTAGGCACGGGCATATACCGCTATATTATGTTCCGCCGTCTGATGCATTCCCGTGAGCTTTTGGAAGGCGGCATCCCGCCCGGTGAAGTGTATCAGCAATGCGGTTTTGGAGATTATGCCAATTTTTATCGGTCTTTTAAGTCTTTTTACGGTGTCAGTCCAAGGGAATATGCCCGTGGAGATAGAGGCGAGCAGGTATAGTTTCCCATATTTTTGGCTAAAAATAGAAAAGGTATGCATAAAAAGCTACCGAAAACCAAGGAAAGAGGGAAAATATGAAAAACGGAAAAGTATTTTTACTTGGACTGCTTGCGGTGATCGCAGTGGTTGCAATGTTGGGCTTGCTTGCACAGGGGTGCTCTCAGACACCGGATACGCCTACCCAGCCGAATACACCTACGCAGCCCAGCACACCCACAAACCCCGGCAGCGACAAAACTGTGATTGCGCCGCAGATTGCGGAAAATTCCGTTCCCGCAAAGCTGTGGGCGCAGTTCCAGCAGGAAATTACCCAAAAACCGGAGGCGACAGCACAGGAAATCGCTTCCGTATTGGTGGAAAGCCTGGCAGATCAGTTTGTGGGAGAGGCAACACCGCTGGAGAAGGATGCAGAATTTTTTGCCGGCTTTGACAATTACCGCATTACCGGCTACCGCGAAGGCGCGATGTATGCACCGATGATCGGTTCTATTGCCTTTGTTGGCTACGTGTTTACGCTGGAGGATGGTACAGAACCGGCAGCTTTTGTAAAAGGGCTGCAAGACAATTGCAATCCCAGATGGAATGTTTGCGTGGAAGCGGGACAGACAGCTTGCGGTGCCATTGGCAATCGGGTGTTTTTTGTGATGTGTCCCTGATCGTGTCGTAAGAGACTTTCTTAAGAAGGGAGGCAGGATATGCTTTTTTCCAGTATTAGCTTCTTATATTATTTTCTGCCGTTGGTGCTGATATGCTATTTTATCCTGCCTTTTCGGCTGAAAAATGTATGTTTATTGCTTTTTAGTCTTGCATTTTATTTTTACGGAGAGCCGGTCTATGTCTTCGTGATGCTGGGCGCGACGCTCTGGTCCTACGCCCATGGCCTGTTGATCGAAAAGTATCGAGATGGGAAGCTGGGAAAGGTTTTTCTTTGGTCGTCGGTGACGGGCAGCTTATTGGCATTGGGCTTTTTCAAGTATGCAGACTTTTTTATCAGCAATGTAAACGGTATTTTTAATAGCCACATTCCGCTGCTCAAGCTGGCACTGCCCATCGGTATCAGCTTCTACACATTCCAGACCCTCAGCTATACCATTGACGTGTATCGGGGTGAGACACCGGCGCAGAAAAGCTATATAAAGCTTGCTACCTATGTGACGCTGTTCCCACAGCTGATCGCAGGACCGATTGTGCGCTATACTACGGTGGCGGAGGAGTTGGAAAGCAGACATCATAGCTTAGAAAACTTCGCCACGGGCATTCGAAGATTTGCGGTAGGCTTAGGTAAAAAGGTACTGCTTGCAGACACCTTGGGCGCGTTTGCAACAGCGCTGCATAACACGGCAAATCCGTCGGTGGCAGGCTATTGGCTCTATGCGGTGGCGGTGTCCCTGCAGCTTTACTTTGATTTTTCCGGCTATAGCGATATGGCGATCGGTCTTGGCAGAGTTTTTGGCTTCCGCTTCTTGGAAAATTTCAATTATCCATTCATTTCCAAGAGTGTAGCGGAGTTTTGGAGACGCTGGCATATTTCGCTGGGCTCCTGGTTCCGGGATTATGTGTATATTCCTATGGGCGGAAACCGGGTAAATACCCTCTACTGGCTTCGCAATATTGCTGTTGTTTGGTTTTTGACCGGCTTCTGGCACGGCGCGGACTGGACGTTCATCCTTTGGGGTCTTTATTTTGCGGTCTTTTTGGTGCTGGAAAAGTTTTGGTACAACCGTGTATTTGTCCGTTTGCCGAAACTATTCTCTCATATTTATGTGACGCTGGTCATCCTTGTCAGCTTTGTGATTTTCAGCGGAAACGGAACGATTGGCGCGCTGGAGGATTTGGGAAGTATGTTCTTCCTCGAGGGTTTGCCACTATGGTCGGGAGAGACCGCCTATTACCTCAGAAGCTATGGCTTACCGCTGATCCTCGGTATTTTAGGTGCAACGCCCTTTGTGAAAATGGCCGCAGAAAAACTGCGGGAGAGTCGGGGCGGCTGGGTAATGGATGCATTGGAGCCGGTGTTTTTGGTGGCGGTGCTGCTGATCGTTACGGCATATTTTGTGGATGGGTCCTTTAGCCCCTTCCTGTATTTCAGGTTTTAAGCTATGAGAAAAGAAATGAAGAATTTTATTGTCACACTTACCTATGTGTGCTTTACTGCCTTTTTTGCGGCGATGTGTATCTGCGCCGGACTAAATCCCAAGGCACAGTCGGAGAGCGAACGGCGGCCTTTGGCGCAGTTTCCGGAGAATATCACGGCAGAAGGACTGTTTGACGGCTCGGTGATCGAAAAGTTTGATGCCTTTTCGGTGGATCAGTTTCCTCTGCGGGAAACCTTCCGGGGACTAAAAGCGCATTTTCAGTATCAGGTGCTGGGACTGAAAGAAAATAACGGTCTTGCATTGCAGGACGGTTATTTTGCAAAGATCACTCCGGAATTTACCGAGGGATTGTTAAATGACTCCATCGGGAGACTTTCCTATGTTTATGAAAAATTCGTGACCGGCAAGATATATGTCTGTCTGGTACCGGACAAAAACTACTATTTGGGGCGGGATTACGGCTATCCTGTGCCGGATTATGAAGGGCTGGTGCAAAAGCTGCAAGAGGCGCTGCCCGGTGCGGAATTTGTGGATATATTTGATGAACTGACGCTGCAAAGCTACTACCGCACAGACACCCATTGGCGGCAGGAAATGCTTCTGGGCGTTGCAGAAAAACTCTGCACAGCGCTGGATATTCCGGCAGAAAAGGCGTATACCCGGCATACGCTGCAAGGCTTTAGGGGGGTCTATTACGGACAAAGTGCTATGTCGCCAAAACCGGATGACCTTGTGTATTTATCAAACAGCACGCTGGTGAATTGTACAGTCTATGACTACGAAACAGGGAAGACGATAGGCATCTATGATCGGGAGAAATTTAGCGGCAAGGATGGCTATGATGTGTTTTTGGGCGGCACAAAGGCGCTGCTGCGAATCGATAATCCAAATGCACAGACGCAGCGGGAACTGGTGGTATTCCGGGATTCCTTTGGATCAAGTCTCGTTCCTCTTTTCGTGCAAGGTTATAAAAGCATTTATGTGGTAGATATCCGTTATGTAATGCCGGATGCGCTGCCTCATTATATAGATTTGAGCGGGAAGGATACGCTGATGCTGTACAGCGCACTGATTCTCAATCAAAAGGCATTCAAATAGAAAAAGGATGTGCCAAACGGCACATCCTTTTTCTATTTTTGTAAATTTCCTATTGACAACTTGTGGGAATTTTGATATATATAGTATATATACTAAAGAAATAAAAAGAAGAGGTGGATGTTATGGCAAATATTTACAAAAAATTACCCAATGCAAGAGGTGTGATCATTCAGGAGGCGGCCCGGATGTTTATAGAGGATGGTTATTCCAAAAGCTCTATTAACCGGCTGTCTAAGAATCTGCAGCTCAGTCCCGGCCATATTACATTCTATTTCCCGACAAAGGAGCATTTGTTGGCGGTGCTGGTAGATGAAATGCTTGATTACCAGCGTCTTATGATGGAGCAGGAAGCGCGAGAGGGAAAAAGCTCGCTGCTTGCTTACTGCTTGGAGCTGACGGCAATTGCGGCGGTCTGCGAAGAAAGCGAAGTAGCAAGAGATTTTTATGCCTCTGCCTATGCATCTGCACTAACCCTTGCCCGCATCCGAGAAAACGATGCGGAAAAGACCCGCGAGATTTTTATCCCCTTCCATCCGGATTGGACAGAGCGGGAGTGGGTTGCTACGGAGAATATTGTCTCCGGTATTGAATATGCTACGATTATGACCCGGGAGACAGAAACGCCGCTGGAAGTACAGATCGAAAAGACCTTGGACACCATTCTTTACTTGTTTGGCGTGCCGGAGGAGACCCGAAAAATGAAGATCGAAAAGGTACTATCTATGGACTACCGCAGCTTGGGACATAGCTTGCTGCTGGGCTTCCCGGAATATGTGTCACAGGTCAACAAAGAAGGGTTAGAAAAAAAGAAATAAACATAATGATCCATTACAGATCACAGCGAATGATAAATTGTTAAAGAGGTTATTCCAAAAGGATAAATCATTTCTGCAAGGAGGAAAATATATGAAACGCGTGCTGTCTGTTATTTTAGTGATTTGTATGCTGGGCTCTGTCCTGTTTTCCACGGCCGGCTGCGGTCTGTTTGCAAAGAGGATCGATGCCGGCACAGAAGCAGCAAAGCTACTTTTGGCAAATGAGCGATTGGACGAAGATCTTGTGGGCGGGAAGATCGATTTGGGTCTTTCAGCTACGCAGCAGAAAATGCGGGCGAGAATGCCCAAGAAGACGCGCGGCATTCCGGATAAGCAGCTTGCGAATTCGGGCAGCGCATATACATGGACGCAGTTCCCGAACAGATCCCACTCATTCGTCGAGTTTAACCAGTTTATGAAGGGTGTGGAAGAGGAAGTGGCCGATGTCGCGGAGGATATTGCCCATATGAAGAACAATGTGGGCGTTACCGATAAATGGGTAAAGGTCGGCCGTGAAAAGCAGATGCTCCGTGTCTACGAAAACTATGATATGCTGATCGTCGTAGGCGAATACGAAGATCTTCACATTTACTACCGTTATACCGATGAAAATGCGAAAAATGTTTATGAGCTGTTTTCGCTGATGTCCTATGACGACGGTACAACGGGCGAGATCAGAACGATGCTCATTCCCGGAGAGCGTTATGAGTATATGTACAATAACTCTAATGGCTTCACCGACTATTTTATCGCGGAAAATTCCCGGGGTTATTGGCTTAATACACGGTTTAATTATCACCATGGCGAAAACGGCTATAAGAACATATCCTTCTCTCCCTATATCGTCAGAGACGGCTTGGGCTACGGCGCGTTTTTGACGGCAGATAGCGTAAATCCTGCGCTGAATAATGCGTGGTACTCTCTCTTTGACCCGGGTGCCGGGCGTGAGCTGTTCCGCATAACCGACGGCTATGGCGATTATCATTTTAATCTCTATATGACGGCGATTCGAGATGGCTTTGTCTCTGTTTCATCGAAGGACGCACGGTTTGATGCAGAGGAAGGCGTTTACGATACGGCGCATTTAGATACCCTTACTACCCAAAACGGTGTTTATACGGCAATTTCCGACGATAACCAACTGCCTGAAGATGCGTTTGCTTTCATCGACGGCTATGTACAGTACATCTACGGAGATGAGATATACTACGGCTCTCTTGATTTTGCAATGATGGATACAAAAATGTCCATTGCGGATGCCTGCCAGGAATTTGGCAGCTACGCAGGCACATTGGGTCTGCGGCTTTACTGCGATATGGAGACGGTAGCTACCTCTCTTGACCATGCATCGTTGCTTGCTGAGAATTTCTCCGACAGCTTTTTCTGGAACGGCTATAAGATGGACAGCATCGAAAATGTGGAGAAAGCGAGAGCTGTTCTGCAGGCGCAATTTGACAGTGCAAGAGCCGCTTATGAGGAAGTCAAGAATTTTGAAACCTCCAACGAAAGACAGAGACTTTCCGGCAGCGCCCATTTTGCCCGGCTCGATGCCGCTGCTGCCGGTAATAACAGCTTTGCCGGTAAGGTCATCCGGCTTTCCGGTGTAACGGTTTCCACAAGCGATGTTGCCCTCTTTGAAGACGGAAAAGAGTATGTGCTGAAGGTCGGCCTTTCTCTTCTGGACGAAAGCGGCAATCCCATCAGCGTCAATACCGTGCCTCTTTCCGGCACGGAACCGGTAAGTGTGCGGTTTGCAGGAAATTCGATTACGCTGGCGGCCAGCGGTGAGTATGAGATTCCTATGAACCTGCATCAGGGACAGTATGCGGCGGTGGTCTATGTTGCCACAAAGGACGAGGGTATCCGGGTCAGCGAAATTCAGAAAGTCGCGTTTGTCAGCATCCAAAACGGTGAGATCGAAAACAGCGCTATGCATTTGGAGGCCAGCGAGAATAATAAGAATTTGATCCTGAAATATCAGATCAAGAACATCCGCTATGTCACCGTAGAGGCAACCAAGGAAGCCTATACCTATGACGAGATCCAGCGGCTTTTGAACCTTGAGATCCTGGCCTACGGCGCACCCTTCCACGGCGCAGTCCTGGAATATGAAAACGGTGAAGCCGTGGCAGAAGGCGCAACCCTTGGAAAGGGGACTTACCGGCTGATGTGTTATCTGGCAACAGAAGACGGTCTCGCCCAAAGCTATACATATTTACAGATCGTGTAAAAAGGATTACGGGATAAGGAGGAAACAGCATGAAAAAGCTAATTGTGATTTTGCTGGCATTGACTGTGGCACTAAGCCTGACCGCTTGCTTCAGCGAGCCTGCCGAGAATCCCACAGAAGCACCCACGGAGACGCCTACAGATGCACCTACGGAGACACCTACAGATGCACCTACGGAGCCGCATACCACCCATACACCGGCAGAAGATGACGGGGATTGCACAACAGCGGTTTTTTGTCTGTTTTGCCCGGAGATCGTGTTAGAAGCCAAA
>SVLZ01000025.1 GCA_015067665.1 Oscillospiraceae bacterium
GAGATCGATGCGGTAGGCCGCAAACGTGGTTCCGGCCTTGGCGGCGGACACGATGAGCGTGAGCAGACATTGAACCAAATCCTTGTAGAGATGGACGGTTTTACGAAAAACGAGGGTGTTATCGTCCTTGCGGCTACGAACCGCCCGGATATTTTGGATGCGGCGCTGCTGCGTCCCGGCCGTTTTGACCGGCAGATCTATGTTCCCAGCCCGGATGTGAAGGGGCGCGAGGCGATTCTTAAGATCCATTCTAAGAATAAGAAGCTGGACGGCTCTGTGGAGCTTGGCACCATCGCGCTGGCGACCTCCGGCTTCACAGGCGCAGATCTTTCCAATTTGATGAACGAGGCGGCGATCCTTGCTGCCCGTGCAAATCGCCCGGTTATCACGATGTCCGATATGAATGAGGCGATGATGAAGATCATGGCCGGACCTGAAAAGCGCAGCCGCGTCCGTCTTAAGAAGGATCAGCGGATCACTGCTTATCACGAAGCCGGTCACGCCGTGGCGATGTACCACCTTCCCACCCACGACCCGGTCCATCAGATCACCATTATTCCCCGCGGTAATTCCTTGGGCGCTACTTGGTATCTGCCCAAGGAGGACAGCAGTCATCTGACCCGCAATGAGATGTACGAGAAGATCGTAGGGCTCTTAGGCGGCCGTGTGGCAGAGGATCTGTTTCTTGGCGATATTTCTACCGGCGCATCCAACGACATTGACCGCGCCTCTAAGCTGGCCCGGGATATGGTGGCAAGGTACGGTATGTGCGAGAAGATCGGCACGATTTCCTACACCGGCGGCGAAGAAGTCTTTATCGGACGCGATTTCGAAAAGACCAAGAGCTACTCGGAAAAGGTAGCCGGCACCATCGATGACGAGGTCAAGGCCCTCATTGATAAAGCCTACGACCATTGCCGCACCATCCTGACAGAAAATAAGGACCGTATGGAAAGGGTGGTTTCCTATCTTTTAGAGAATGAAACCATGACCGGCAATCAGTTCCGTGACTGTATGGAAGACCGGCCCATTGGCGATGCGGAAGAAAACCCGCTGTTTGCAAACTTCGAAAGACCCGAAGAATCGTAAAGATTGCCGCACCCACCGGGTGCGGCAATTATGCATATCTTTAGAAATACTTGCAATTTTTGTTTTTCGTGGTATAGTTGCATTATCTTGATCAGAAAGAAGATGTGAAAATGAAACGGTTTATCTCCATTCTTTTGGTTATAAGTATGCTCTTTTCCTTTGGCGCCTGCGGCGAGAAAAAGTATACTGTGACCTTTGAAACAAATGGCGGCAGCGCCATTTCGTCTTTGACGGTTGTGGAAGGAAAGCCGGTCAGCGAGCCGGCCCAGCCTACGAAGGATGGGATGTTCTTTGCCGGTTGGTTCCGGGACGCAGAATTGACAAAGGCTTACGATTTCTCTGCCCCAGTGACGGAGAATATCACCCTCTATGCCAAATGGACACGGTATGAGGGCTCTGTCGCGGCCGATAGCGCCCCGGTAGATACCTACTTTATCTCCGGCTTGACGATCAATGGGGAGTCTGCCAACGTCGTCGCCAGTGCACCTGCCGGCTGTAAGCTCCTTGTGCGCTTTATGGACGAGGAAGTGTATTTTAGCGACAATTATCCGGAAAATAAGGTTTACTTGGCCGAGGGCAGCCTGCAGGCATCCTGCGCGGTTACGGCCGGTGCGGATATGGAGACCGTTACCGCAAAGGTAAGCGGTACGCTGCCCCAGTACTTCGTTGCCGAGGCTGTGCTGATAAATGCGAGCGGCAAAGAGCTCTGCAGCCCGGTTTCCGATATTACCCACACAAAGCGCTTTGCGAAGTTTGACAGCACCACGATCCACGATTTTGCCCCGGAGGATACGGTGCTGCAGTTTACCGATTCCGAGACGGACAATTTTGGTGTTATCTCCGAGCAAGTAATCACCCTGCAGGCAGAGAGCTTTACCTGCGACGAGGAAGGCTATATCTATGAGATATTCGGACCGTCCCAAACGGTAAAGGCCGGGGATAAGGTAATGCTCACCGATGGGGAGAATTTGGCCCTTTTGGTGGTTGCCTCCGTTACAAAGGGCGATCCGATGACCATCGTTGCCGATGCGGACGGTGTCTCTTTGGAGGATTTCTATCAGTTTTTGAAGGTGGATCAGAATATCGTCTCCTCTGCAGAGGAGGATGATAAGGTCAGCCTAAGCGGCGGTGCGACTGCCCTGCGTGGTCAGGTGCGCAAGGCGAAAAACGGCACAAGTACATCCAAAACCGTGAAGCTAAAGCTTGACCGCATCCACTTCGAGGCGGCGGGCTTTCGCGTGGATGGCGCGGTAACCGGTGACATCAGCGCAAAGCTGCTGCTGCAGTGGGATATGAAGGGTCTCGGCAAAAACTACTTCCGCTGCGATTTTACATACACCGCCGATATGGATGCGAAGCTCTCCATTGAGGACAGTGAAAATGCATCCGGGCAGTGGGAGGATATGGAGCTGTCACTGGGTAAGGTGAGGATCCCCTTTGGTGTGCCGGGTCTGAATGCCTTTGCCGAGATCAATGCCCGGATCGCTTGGCAGTCGGAGGGCGGTATGGAGCTGCAGGGCGGCTTTAAGACCACCCAAGGCTTCCGCTATAGCACCAAAGACGGTTACCAAACAGTCGATCAGAAGAAGTCCCGCTGGACAATGTCCTCTGAGGGCTTCGGCCAGCTTGAATTTGGTCCTATGCCGGTTGTAGGTGTATCCTTTTTCCGTGATGCGGTTACCTGCGAGCTGGACTCCTTTATCGGTGTTCGTGCCGAAGGCGTGGTCGCGGAGCCGGAGCATACGGGCGATCGGATCCACGCCTGCAACCGCTGCGCAGAGGGTACGCTCTATAGCGTCTGCTTTACCGACGCGGTTATGGAGTATGACATTTGTAAGTCCCTTTCCGGCAGACCTATTGACGAAAACATCGTCTACAGCCATGAATACTTATGCGATTTCTTCGTTTCGCTGGATAATGAGGCAAACAGTATGTTCGGCGGTAAGATAACCTTCGGCATGGGCTTATGCCCCAACTGGATCCAAAACACCGTCGCAACCGAGCCGCCCACTGCGCCTCCTACGACACCGCCCACTGCACCTCCCACAGAGCCTCCTACGACACCGCCGACTGCGCCTTCTGCAACAGAGCCTCCTGAGAATTACTCTGAGGGGCTGGAATATACACTAAACAGTAATAATAAGAGTTATGAGGTAACGGGAATCGGAAGCTGTTCAGATACGGAGATCATCATCCCACCTGAAAACGAAGGGTTGCCGGTGACCGGCATTGGTGACTATGCGTTCAACCGTTGCACCAGCCTTACCGGCATCACCATCCCTAATAGCGTGACCAGTATTGGTGAGTATGCGTTCGAATACTGCACCAGCCTTACCGGCATCACCATCCCTAATAGCGTGACCAGTATTGGTGATGATGCGTTCAGGAGTTGCACCAGCCTTACCAGCCTTACCATTCCGAACAGAGTGACAAGTATTGGTGATAGTGCGTTCTGGGGCTGCACCAGCCTTACGGGCATCACCATCCCAAACAGCGTGACCAGTATTGGTGACTATGCATTTTCTATGTGTACCCGTCTTACCGATATAACTATCCCGAACAGCGTGACCAGCATTGGTTGGCATGCGTTCTATAAATGCACCAGCCTTACCGGTATCACCATCCCGAACAGTGTGACCAGCATTTATACAAATGCGTTCGAAGGCTGCACCAGCCTTGTTCGGATATCGGTTGATGGGAAGAATCCATCCTACAGCAGTGATAAATTTGGAGTGCTCTTTAATAAGAGCAAGTCTCGGCTAATTGCCGCGCCTGGTGCAATCAGCGGAGCTTATTCCATCCCAAGCAGCGTAACCAGTATTGGTGATAGAGCGTTCTATGACTGCACCAGCCTTACCGTTGTCACCATCCCGGACAGCGTGACCAGCATTGGTAGTTGTGCGTTCCTTTGCTGCACCAGCCTTACCCGTATCACTATTCCGAACAGCGTGACCAGTATTGGTGATAGTGCGTTCCAAGGATGCACCAGCCTTGCCGGAATCACCATCCCAAACAACGTGACCAGTATTGGTGGTAGTGCGTTCCAAGGATGCACCAGCCTTACCGGTATCACCATCCCGAGCAGCGTGACCAGTATTGGGACGAGTGCGTTCGAATACTGCACCAGCCTTACCGGAATCACCATTCCGAGCAGTGTAACCAGTATTGGGGATGGCGCGTTTTTTAACTGCACCAGCCTTACCAGTATCAGCATTCCGAACAGCGTGACCAGTATTAGTGATCGTGCGTTCCAAGGATGCACCAGCCTTACCGGTATCACCATCCCGAACAGCGTGATCCGCATTGGTGATGGTGCGTTCGAAGGCTGCACCGGTCTTACCCGTATCATCATCCCGAACATCGTAGTCAGCATTGGTCAGAATGCGTTCAGCGGCTGCACCCGCCTTACCGATATTACCTATACCGGCAGTGTTGCCCGGTGGGAGGCGGTTGGCAAAGGCTCCGGTTGGAATGATTCGACCGGTAAATATACCATCTACTGCACCGATGGGCAGATCGCAAAGGATGGTACCGTTACCTACAAGTAAGCAAAAAGGTAGACACGAAGCGTGTCTACCTTTTTTATATGCATTTAATGTAGGATCACTCCTGCTCCCAGTTGTGCCAGACGTTTTGTACATCGTCGTCATCTTCCATAATGTCGATGAGCTTTTCCATGAGCTTGATCTGCTCCTCGTCTTCCAGCTTCTGATAGTTCTGAGGAACCATTTCGATCTGGGCGGATGCAAAGGTGTACTTACTGAGATTTGCAACAACGGTGTTGAAATCATCGGGCAGGGTATAGATGGTGAAGCAGTCGCCATCGGCCTCGAAATCGTCAGCACCGGCATCCATAGCGTCCATCATCACTTCTTCCTCGTCGTAGTCACCGTCTTCGTTGTCGATCACCAAAACGCCCTTCTTGTCGAAGCTCCAGCTCACGCAGCCGGAAGCACCTAAATTACCACCGAACTTATCAAAGTGGTGGCGCATAGAGCCTGCGGTACGGTTACGGTTGTCGGTCATCGTCTCAACGATCACAGCTACACCGCCGGGGCCATAGCCTTCGTAGGTGATGGTCTCGTAGTTGTCACCGCCGCCGGCACCGGATGCCTTCTCAAGACAACGCTTAATGTTGTCATTGGGCATATTGGCGGCCTTCGCCTTAACGATAACAGTTGCCAAACGGGAGTTGTTGGCGGGATCGGTAATGCCGCCGCCCTCCTTAACAGCAACGATCAGCTCTTTTGCGATCTTGGTAAAAGCGGCAGCGCGCTTCGCGTCCTGGGCGCCTTTTGTTTTTTGAATGTTATGCCATTTGGAATGTCCGGACATATGTGTTTCTTCCCTTCAAAGATTATTCTAAAAAATTCCCGGTTATTTTACCACTATGTGCGGCAAAAATCAATAGTATTTCATACAATCGGTGTGACTTTCGGAAATTTTTACCTCAATTTCCGGGAAAGCAGCCGAGATTCGCTGCGCCAATGCCTTAACCATCGGGTTTTCCGTGTGGAAATGACCGGCATCGATCAGGTTAAGACCCTTCTCACGGGCATCCCAATATTCGTTATACTTAATATCTGCCGTAACAAAGGTATCGCAGCCGTTTTTCACAGCCTCCTGCCAGCCACCGGAGCAGCCACCGCCGCCGACGGCTACCTTATGGACGGGTTTTCCGGCATCGCAATACCGCAGACCGTCGGTGCCAAGCTGCTTCTTTACAAAGGCGAGGAAGTCCTGAAAGCTTTGCTCGGGCACATAGCCGCTGCGCATCACACCCCAAAGCCCCTCTGCAAAGGGCGCGGCATCACAAAGACCGAGGGTTTCCGCCAGTACATCGTTGACACCGCCTTCTGCAGCATCCAAATTGGTGTGGGCGCAGAAATGGCTGATGTTATTGCGTACTAAGATCATCACGCTGCGGGCAATGGTAGATTCGTCGGTGATGGCGGCGATGGGACGGAATAGCAGGGGATGGTGGGTCAGCAGAAGATCGGCACCCCACTGGGCGGCCTCCTCACATACATGCTCAAAGGGGTCAAGGGCAAGCATAATTTTCCTTACGGGGGTGTTTTTGCTGCCGCAGTGAAGACCTACGCTGTCCCACTCCATTTTGAGGGAGTAAGGGCTGAGTTCTTCCATATAATCCATAATATTCTGTACGGTAATCATCGTTGTTCCTCCAGTTGTTTTAGTGCTTCTAATTCGTTTTTGTCTGCCTTTTCTCCCTTTCCGTCAACAGATAAACGGAGCATACGCAGGGTTCTATCGAGATACTCTTTGGCTTCCTCTGTTTGTTCCAGTGACAGGGCAGGGGAAAAGTACAGCTGTGCAGCGGAGCTGGGCACAAAGGGACTGTGCAGTACCTCCATAACAGTGTAAACAAACCGTCCGTCCCTTACAGCCTTTTCTTGACGGATGTCCCAACCCTTTTTCCATAAATAACTGCGCAGGAGGGGCGTTTTGCTTTGGCACTGCAAAATCAGCCGATACTTATCATTTTGCAGCCAAGGTGCGTCCTCCAAGATAGAAATGATGGTATCTGCGCCCATACCGGCACAGATCAGCGTATCGAAATCCTGAGGTACAGACTTAACACCGGCTGAGAGATAAAAAGAAATACGGTCCTCGACTTGGTACTTTTGGGCATTTCGAACTGCGCTGCTGAGCGGTCCCTGGTTAATGTCCGAGGCATAGACGTTTGCAGCGATATTTTGCTTTAGTAAATAGATGCCCAAATAGCCGTGGTCGCAGCCTACGTCAGCAACGCGATCTCCGGGCCTTACAAACTGGCTGCAAAGCAACAATCTGGGCGATAAGTTAAATTCCATAACAATCATCTCTCTAAAAAAGTGCCATCCCGGCAAAACGGGATGGCACAGCCGGTTTTAATTCTGACCCTTTGCAGCCTGATCAGCTTCGTAAGCCTCCAAGAAATGGTTGAGCTGTGCGAGGAAAGGCTCGCACTCGATGCCGTGAACCATGCAAGCTTCTTCCACAGTCTCACCTCTGGAAGAGGGGCAGCCCAGGCAGTGCATACCGATGGCGAAGAAGAGAGGAGCAGCCTGAGGCGCTACGTCCAGCACATCGCCGATAATCGTATCTTTTTCAATCTTAACAGCCATAAAATGACCTCCTGTAACATTTATCTCCGCTATTATAACCCCGCAATTCTTAAATTACAAGAGGGAAAATGACATCTGCTTGAAAAATCTAAAAAATATTTTTAATTTCTGCAAAAAAGTACTTGCATTTTAGAAAGTTCTGTGCTATCATACTGGGGCGCTTATGAGTTAAGCGTTATGCGCCGATAGCTCAGTTGGATAGAGTGACTGGCTACGAACCAGTAGGTCGGGGGTTCGAGTCCCTTTCGGCGTACCAAAAATAAAGGGGAGGCAAAAGCCTCCCCTTTATTTTTGTAGCCGAAGGGACTCGAAGATGTTAAATGCAACAGTCCGGTGGACTGTTGCTGCCACCAGTGCAAACACTGGTGGCTACTTTAATTTTCTCCCACAGTTGTGGGAGAAAATGCAAACGAGTCCCTTTCGGCGTCATATATTCTTTATACCGTGGGACTCGAAGATGTTAAATGCAGCAGTGCAAACGAGTTTCTTACGGCACACCAAGATAGAATCCTTATTTTCTACTCCGATATTGAAAACAAACGCAGTCCGTGCTATAATGCATCATACTACAAATTTGCGAGGTCATCTTATGAAAATCGCGATTATGGGCTACAGCGGGTCGGGGAAATCTACCTTGGCACGAAAGCTGGCGCAGATGCATAATATCCCCGTTCTTCATTTTGATGCGGTACAGTTTATGCCAAACTGGGAGATCCGCAGCGATGCTGTCAAAAGGAAAATGACAGAGGTCTTTATGAATGTCCACGATTCGTGGGTCATCGACGGCAACTATTCCAAGCTGAGCTTCGAAAGACGGGTGGAGGAAGCGGACGAGATCGTCCTTCTCCTCTTTAACCGCTTTTCCTGCTTCTACCGTGCATATCGCCGCTCCCGCGTCTACGCCGGGAAAACCCGACCGGATATGGGTGAGGGCTGTCAGGAAAAATTCGATCTGGAATTTATGAAATGGATCCTCTGGAAAGGTCGCAGTAGAAAAACAAGAGACCTTTACCGCGGTGTGATGAAAGCATACGGCAATAAAGTGACCGTTATCAAAAATCAATGGCAGCTGGATAAATATATGCGGAGCAAAGGGCTGCAAAAGGAGAGAGAAATATGAAGCTTACTGTCGAGGACTTACAGGCTTATCTTTTTGACCATTATGGCGGTCGGGCTACGGAGCAAGGTATGTTTATGAAGCTTGTGGAGGAGATGGGCGAGGTTGCAGAGGTGCTAAACAAGCGCGCAGGACGAAAAGCCACGGATGACGCGGATCTGCAAACGGAGCTTGGCACAGAGCTTGCGGATATGATCCACTATATCGTGGCCATTGCCGCTATTAACAACATCGACCTTGCAAGCATCATTGTGGAAAAGGACAAGAAAGCCTCTATCAAATATAATCACAGAACAAATCTTGAGAATTTTCTGAAAGACAGATAACAAAAATGCCGCCTGCGGGGCGGCATTTTGTGTTTATCCTATGTTTAATGCGGGGTCATCCTGCCAGTAGATGGGGGCATCAAAGTCACCTGTGTGGTAGCCTTTTACGAGGCGGACGAGCATAGTGTTCAGTAGCTCCACGGTTGCGTTTGGAAGACCGGGATCGTGATGCTCGCCGCCAATGCCGGAATCGTCAGTTACAAAAATGAAGGTTCCACCGGTGTAGATGGCTGCCTGACGCATTGTGTATTCCGTCAATTCTGCCGCGCCACTGCAGATAATAGGGGAGATGCGGATTCCCTTTTCGGCAGCGGAGAGAACTGCGTTGTGAAATTTCTCCTGATGCTTTGTCTCTCCGTGAGCGGGGGCATCCAGCACGTGGAAGATCAGCTTCGTTGTGGCACCGGTGCTCCATTGCTTGTGGACTGCCAGCTCAAGGGCAGCATCCACAGCCTCCGGGTAATCACCACCGCCATCGGGCTGCTGGCTGTCAAGGGCGGCTTGCTGCTTTTGCATACCGGATTGCGTGGTCACATCTTCAAAGTCGTAATATGCAAAGGGGACTTTATCATCGGTGTCACGATAGAACAGCAGCGCCAGCTTGATGGCCGTTTCTGAATCATTTCGCGCGATCTTGGAGATCACGTCTGCAAGCTCAGCCTTCAAAAAACGAAGCTCGTCACCCATAGAGCCGGTCACATCTACAACAAACATGATCTCGATCACATTCCGCTTTTCTATTGCACTGTCAAGCGCAACGGTAAGTTCTTTTTCCTCTGCTGTGAAGGCAGTCTGCGCGCTGGCACTGCCGCTTGTAACACGAATGCTGCCTGCATCTTCAGTGGTAAAGAGATACGCATTGCCCTTTGCATCAGATACTGCACAGAAAATGGCATTGTTACTCCTGTCAAATGCTTCCACCTTCGCACCTGCAATGGGCTGACCTTCCTTTGTTACCGTGACCTTGACCCGCGTTAGGGAGTTGAAACCCCAGGAATTTGCGGCTTCGGTGTACTGTTGGAACTTTGCCGGCTCAGTTTCTCCCGGTGCCTGATAAAATAGGTTTTGCCACATTGTGTAGTTGTCATTGTCGTTCCAAGCACCGGCGGTGATCATACCGGAGGGAAGGGTTACCTGTTCCTCAGTAGGCGCGTTTTCGTCTGTGGAGTCGTCGGGGGAGGCTTCACCGGGCGCCATCGATTCGGTAAAAATACCGCCATAGCGATCGGATGCACTGCCGGAGCAGGCGCTCATTACAAAGAGCAAGACGATCACCATAAGAACAGAGAGAATCTTTTTGATACCTTTCATCACACTTCCTCCTTAAATGGATTTGCATATACGCCAAATGTATTTATTGCGGCATATCTGTCAGCGCATAGCTAACGCTACTTTAACTATACCGTGATTTCTTCCTTTTGACAAGAGGGTAGGTGCGTTTTATCCCCAATTGACGAATGGGTGCGAGTCTTGACAAGGTGGCGCGTTTGGTGCTAAAATATAGAAAAATCTGCGTTAGGTTGTGAGCATTATATGGCATATAAACTTACGGATAAAAAGAGCATCCGGCTGCTGACGGTTCTTTCCTGGATGATCTATTTTTCCAGCTACATTACGCGGCTGAATTTCGGTGCGATCCTTGTGGAGTTCATCCAGTCCGAGGGCATTATGAAATCCGCCGCCTCCGCAATTACCACGGCCCTCTTTGTGACCTACGGTGCGGGTCAGCTTATCAGCGGTTATTTGGGAGACCGGGTGTCGCCCAGGCTTTTGATTTTTGGTGGGCTGCTGGTGGCATCTGTCTGTAATATCCTTATGCCGCTGGTGTCGCCCAGTATTTCCCTGATGGCAGTAGTTTGGGGCATTAACGGTATGGCGCAGGCAATGATGTGGCCGCCCCTTGTAAAGATTTGCGCCAGTGCTTTGCTGCCCGACGATTATAACCGCCTGATGCCGGTGATCGGTACAAGCTGCGCTGCTGCCACGATTTCCATTTATCTGTTTTCTCCGCTGATTATCAGTATTTCCGGCTGGAAGCTGGTATTTTATATTGCTGCAGCTATAGCAACTGCAGCGGCACTTGTCTGGTTCATTCTTACTGCACCCCTCCTTAAAAATGTCTCTTTTGCAGCTTTGTCCGTTACCGAAAAGAAGGAAGCGTGTACTGCTAACAGAGCGGTATGGAAGCTTCTGCCCGTGATCCTGCTGACAATTGCTATGCAGGGCATTCTCCGGGACGGCATCACCACTTGGATGCCTACCTTCATATCCGAAACCTTCAAGGTGGATAGTACCGTTTCCATTCTCACCGGTGTGGCCGTGCCTGCATCCCATATGCTGGTCGGTCTATATGTCTATCGGGTACTGGCGGCTATGAAGCGGGATCTGTTTGCAACGATCGCGCTCTACTTTGCCATTACCTGTGGATTGCTGCTTGTTTTGTTGCTGTTCGGTAAAAGCGCAATGCTCCTTGCTACGCTCCTTATTGCCGTCGGCAGTGCCGGACTGCACGGCATCAACTCTCTGCAGACCTTCTACCTGCCGGAGCTTTTGGGCGGTACCGGAAAGATCTCCTTCTATGCTGGGCTCATAAATTCTGCCACCTATGTTGGAAGTGCGCTGTCCACCTATTTGTTTGCAGTGATCTCCGAAATGTACGGCTGGGATGCCACCGTTATTTCTTGGGTAGCGATCGCCGCAGGCGGTCTGCTGCTTACAATGCTGTGTATGTTTACCCTGCGGAAAAACGGCAATGCAGGCATAGTATAAAATGGAGAAGATATTTCGCGCCCTGCCCGATGCACTGCTGCCTTGGTATCGGGAAAATAAACGGCAGCTCCCTTGGCGGGAGGATCAGGAGCCTTACCACATTTGGCTTTCGGAAATAATGCTTCAGCAGACCCGTGTGGAGGCGGTACGAGGCTATTACCACCGCTTTTTGCAGGCGCTGCCCACTGTTGCAGATCTCTCTGTTGCGGACGATGAGCTGATCCACAAGCTGTGGGAGGGACTTGGCTATTATAGCCGTGTCCGCAACCTGAAAAAGGCAGCCGGTGTGATTATGAATGACCACGGCGGTGTTTTTCCAAGGGAGTACGAAAAGGTGCTGTCTCTGCCGGGCATTGGTCCGTATACCGCCGGTGCCATCTGCTCGATCGCCTTCGGTCAGCCGACGCCGGCGGTTGACGGCAACGTCCTGCGGGTGATCGCAAGACTGACCGATGAGGATACACCTGCGGACACGCCCCAATACCGCAGGCAGGTAGAGAAGAAGCTTACAGCGGTCTATCCCAAGGACGCAGGGGATTTTACCCAAGCCCTTATGGAGCTTGGGGCAACGGTTTGCGGGCCAAACCGAGAGCCGGATTGCAGCAAGTGTCCTTGCAGCGGCTTTTGTAAGGGTCAGTACCGGGCATCCGCGCTTCCCAAGCGGTCAGCCAAGCGACCCCGCAAAGAGGAAGAGCGGACGGTGTTTATCGTGTCCTGTGGCGAAAGGTTTGCCCTGACAAAACGACCTGAAAAGGGGCTGCTGGCGGGACTGTGGCAATTTCCGGATATTTCCTGCAGCTATACCGGACAGGCGGCTGTTGACCGGGCGGGGGAGATGGGTTTTTCTGTTAGTGACCTTCGATATGAGGTGGAAAAGACCCATATATTTACCCACATCACTTGGAAAATGCGCGGGGTTTACCTGCAGGCGACATCTATGTGTCCCCGGTTTGAATGGCTGACTGCCGATGAGATCCGCACACGTGCCGCACTTCCAACAGCCTACCGGCAATTCTTCGAGGAAATAAGATAAGAGAGGTGCATTTTGCATCTCTCTTTTCTTCGTTTTGGTTGACTTTATTACCCTTGACGGGTATAATAATCTTGTGAAAATATGTAGATATTGGCAGGTATGCGAATATGGCAAAGAATATAAAGGATGAATACGGTAACGATAGTATCTCGATGCTGAAAGACGAGGAGCGTGTACGAAAGCGCCCTGCGGTCATTTTTGGCTCTGACGATTTGGAGGGCTGTAAGCATGCGGTGTTTGAGATCCTCTCCAATGCAATCGATGAAGCCCGTGAAGGTCACGGCGATACCATCATTGTTACCCGCTATGAGGACCTTTCTGTGGAAGTGGAGGACTTTGGACGGGGCTGTCCTGTGGACTATAACGAAAAGGAAAAGCGGTATAACTGGGAGCTGGTATTTTGTGAAATGTATGCCGGCGGTAAGTACGATGTAGGCGGCAAGAACTATGAGTACTCCTTAGGACTTAATGGCCTTGGCTCCTGCGCTACCCAATACGCATCCGAGTTTTTTGATGCCACCGTCCGCCGGGACGGTTACCGCTATGACCTCCATTTTGAGAAGGGACGCAATAAGGGCGGTCTTAAGAAGGAGCCTACTGACCGTGGTCGCAAGACCGGCTCTGTATTCCATTGGAAGCCCGACCCCCTTGTCTTTACGGATATTAACATTCCCGTGGATTATTACCGGGATGTCCTGCGCCGTCAGGCGGTGGTCAATAAAGGAATCCTCTTTAAGTTCCGCAATCAGGTAGGCAAGCGCTTTGAAGAGGAAGAATTTTGCTATCAGGACGGCATTCGCCAGTATATTGAGGAGAAGGTAGGGGATAATGCCTTTACAATGCCGGTGTACTGGGAGGCGGAGCGCCGCGGCCGTGACGCAGAAAACCGCCCGGAAATGAAGTTGAAGATCACTACCTCATTCTGCTTCAGCAAGCAGCTAAGTCACGTGGAGTATTACCATAACTCCTCTTGGCTGGAATACGGCGGCAGCCCGGATCGGGCAGTCCGCTCCGGCTTTACCGCAGCCTTTGATAAGTACCTGCGGGACAATAACAAATATACCAAAAACGAAAGCAAGATCATTTATCAGGACATTCAGGACAGTCTCGTTTTGGTAACCAACTGCTTCTCCACCATCGGCTGTTTTGAAAACCAAACCAAAAAGTCCGTAAATTCCAAGTTCACCCAAGAAGCGATGACGGCATTCTTTAAGGATCAGCTGCAGGTTTGGTTTTTGGAGAATAAGCAGGAGGCAGATAAGGCTGCAGAGCAGATCCTCATCAATAAGCGCGCCCGTGAAAGCGCGGAGCGCACCCGCAGCAGTGTGAAAAAGAACCTTGTGGCCAAGGTGGACATTGCCAACCGCGTGCAGAAATTCGTGGATTGCCGCAGTAAGGATGCCGCAATGCGGGAGCTCTATATCGTCGAGGGCGATTCTGCATTGGGCAGCGTTAAGCAGTCCCGCAACGCAGAGTTTCAGGGCATTATGCCTGTTCGCGGCAAGATCCTTAACTGCCTGAAGGCGGACTATAACCGTATTTTCGGCTCTCCCATCATCACCGATCTTATGAAGGTCTTGGGCTGCGGTGTGGAGATCGAGGGCAAAAAAGCCAAGGAGCTTTCCTCCTTTAATATCGAAAACCTGCGGTGGAATAAGGTCGTCATCTGTACTGACGCGGACGTGGACGGCTTCCAGATCCGCACCCTGATTCTGACGATGCTCTACCGTCTTTGCCCCACGCTGATTCGGGATGGCTACGTCTATATCGCGGAATCTCCGCTTTTTGAGATCACCTATAAGGATAAGACTTGGTTTGCCTATAATGAGGCGGAAAAGGCACGGATCCTCCGGGAAGATCTTGCAGGAAAGAAGCCTACTATCCAGCGCTCCAAGGGTCTTGGCGAAAACGACCCGGAAATGATGTGGATGACCACGATGAATCCCGAAACCCGCCGTCTGATCAAGGTGATGCCTGAGGATGCAGAACGCACAGCCTACTATTTTGATATGCTGCTGGGCGATAACTTAGGCGAGCGTAAGAATTTTATAGCGGAAAACGGCGCCAAGTACTTGGAACTGGCGGATATTTCCTAAGAGAGGTGCACTATGGCACGAAAAAAGAAAGAAACACAGCAGACAAAGAAAAAGGTAAATACCGACCATGTGGTAGGTCTGCAAGGCTCTACCACCGAGCAGGCGATCTCCGAGACCTTGGAGATCAACTATATGCCCTATGCAATGTCGGTTATCGTATCCCGTGCGATCCCGGAGATCGACGGCTTTAAGCCGTCCCACCGTAAGCTCCTTTATACGATGTATAAGATGGGCTTACTCGGCAGTAAGCGGGTAAAATCCGCCAACATCGTCGGTCAGACGATGCAGCTCAATCCCCATGGTGATGCGGCTATCTACGAAACAATGGTGCGTCTTGCCCGTGGCAATGAGTCCCTTCTGCATCCCTTTGTGGACTCCAAGGGTAACTTCGGTAAGGTCTATTCCCGTGATATGGCATACGCAGCGTCCCGTTATACGGAGGCAAAGCTGGACCCCATCTGCGCAGAGCTGTTCCGGGACATCGATTCTGATACCGTGGATATGGTGGATAACTACGATGCCAGCCAGAAAGAGCCCAGCCTGCTGCCTACTACATTCCCCAATGTGCTGGTTTCTGCCAATCAGGGCATCGCGGTGGGTATGGCCAGCAATATCTGCTCCTTCAACTTAGCGGAGGTCTGTAACACTGCCATTGCGCTGATCAACGACCCGGACCATGATGTACTGCAGACCTTGCCCGGACCGGATTTCTCCACGGGCGCAGAGCTTCTCTTTGACGAAGCTGCCACCCGTGAGATCTACCAGACCGGCCGCGGCAGCTTTAAGCTGCGGGCAAAATGGCAGTATGTGAAGGACGGCAACCTGATCGAAATCACGGAGATTCCTTATACCACCACCAGTGAAGCCATCCTCGATAAGGTCAACGAGCTGATCACCTCCGGTAAGATCAAAGAGATCGCCGATATGCGTGACGAGACCGATTTGGAGGGTCTTAAGCTGACCATCGATCTTCGTCGGGGTGTGGAGCCTGACAAGCTGATGCAAAAGCTGTTCCGTCTGACCCCCTTGCAGGACAGCTTCTCCTGCAACTTTAACATTCTCATTGCCGGTATGCCCCGGGTGATGGGCATCAGCGAGATTCTGGAGGAGTGGACAGCATGGCGTATCGAATGCGTCCGCCGCCGGATCTACTACCAAATTCAGAAAAAGGAAGAACGGCTCCACCTGCTCAAAGGCTTGGAGCGGATCCTTTTGGACATCGATAAGGCCATCCGTATCATCCGGGAGACCGAGCTGGAAAGCGAAGTTATCCCCAATTTGATGATCGGTTTTGGCATTGATGAGATTCAGGCCAATTACGTAGCGGAGATCAAGCTGCGCAATATCAACAAAGAATACATCCTGAAGCAGACAAAGGCGATCTCCCAGCTGGAGGAGGAGATTGCAGATCTTCGCAGCACCCTCAACAGCGGTCGTAAGCTGCGCGGTGTGATCATCAGCGAACTCAAGCTGGTGGCAGAAAAGCACGGCAAGCCCAGAAAAACCGAGATCATCTATCAAACTGCAGAAAGTGAGACGGAGGACCCGGAGGAAGACGTTCCCGATTATCCGGTTATGGTGTTTGTCTCCAAGGAAGGCTATCTTAAGAAGATCACGCCCCAAAGCCTCCGTATGTCCGGCGCCCAGAAATTCAAGGAGGGCGACAAGCTGCGCCTTTCCCGTGAGACCAGCAACCGGGCGGAGCTTCTTGTGTTTACAGACCAGTACCAGTGCTACAAGGCGCGGCTTTCCGATTTTGAGGACGGCAAGGCCTCTCAGCTTGGTGATTATCTGCCCCAAAAGCTTGGTATGGATGCAGGGGAGAATGTGGTGGAAGTGATCTTCCCCGGCGATTATAAGGGCTTTGTGCTTTTCTTCTTTGAAAACGGCAAGGCCGCCAAGGTGCCGCTGAGTGCCTATGAAACCAAAACCAATCGCCGCAGACTCACCGGTGCCTACTCCGATAAGAGCGCGCTGAAGGCTTGCATCGCCCTCCAGAAGGACGAACAGGTGGTGCTCTATACCAGTGACAGTCGGGCCGCCATCTTCTCTACTGCGCTGCTGCAGCCCAAGACGACCCGTAACACCATCGGCGTAAATGCTGTGACGCTGAAAAAGAAGGCAACACTTACCGACGCGCTCTTATTAGAGGGCAGCG
Source organism: Oscillospiraceae bacterium (assembly GCA_015067665.1). Classification (GTDB taxonomy): domain Bacteria; phylum Bacillota; class Clostridia; order Oscillospirales; family Oscillospiraceae; genus Faecousia. The sequence goes on from SVLZ01000025.1 coordinate 16,717, forward strand.
GGATCAGTAACCCCAGCCGTTACCGTTGCAGAAATATCCCCACAGCAGGCACGCTGCTTAAAGAGGAAGATTCCCTGGAAAAGCAAATTCAGTTCGAGGTGTAATATATGCAAAAGAAATGGCAATGGGCCATTGATTTTTTGAAGATCCTGTTCGGATGTGCATTGTTCGGTGTGGGATTTAATATGTTTTTGGCTCCTGCCGGCTTGAATGCCGGCGGCATTTCCGGTATCGGTATGATCTTTGTGGAGTTTTTCGGAGTCGGTACCGTTGGCGGTATTACGACGGTGATCAACATTCCGCTGTTTATCCTTGCCGCCTTTTTGCTGGGCAGAAGGTTCTTTGTGGGCTCTTTTGTAGGTATGCTTGCGCTTTCTGCTGCCATTGATCTGCTTGCGTTTCTGCCGAAGGTGGATATTGAGCCCATTATGTGCGCGCTTTACGGCGGTATTCTCGCCGGTGCTGGCTTAGGCGTCGTATTTGCCACCGGCGCATCTACCGGCGGCTCGGATATTATTATCCGTGTCCTGAAGCTCCGTTGGCGCAATACGCCCATCGGCGTGATCAGCATTGGTTTTGATTTGAGCGTAGCTGCTCTTACAGGTCTTGTTTTTAAGGACATTTCCTGCGCTCTCTACAGTGGCATTGCTATTTTCATTACGGGAAAGGTCATCGATCTTGTGGTTTATAGCTTTGACTATTCCAAGGTAGCCCTCATTATCACGGATCACTATCAGGAGGTCGCGGAGAGAATTGCCGCTGAGCTTGACCGTGGTGCCACCTATCTTAAGGGCGAGGGCTCTTATACCGGCAAGGAAAAGAAGGTGATCCTGACAGCGGTGAAGCGGCAGCAGCTGGCAGAGCTTAAGAGCCTTGTGGTAGCCATCGACCCGGATGCCTTTGTCATTGTGCAGGAGGCCCACCAAGTATTGGGCGACGGTTTTAGCCGTTATTCAAAGGATTCGTTGTAAGAGAGGAGGGAGCATAGTGAAAAGAACTTGGATCGCATTGATTTTAATTATGGCTTTATTGCTGTCGGGCTGTAATGCCTTGCTCAACGGCAGCTATGCTTCCGTTGTTCCGCACAAGGAGCAGAATATGCAGCCGGAGGAGTCCTTGGAGGAGCCGGAAACCTATGAGGACATCGTGGAGATCCTCAAAAATATGATCGAGTACGGGCAGGCAAAGCAGACCATTTCTATGAAGGAAATGGAAGATGGCTGGGAAGATTACATTGATAAGGTCGTTGATTATGTGCAGATGATCTATCCCTTGGGTGCCTATGCCGTTTCGGACATCGACTATGAGATCGGTAAAAGCTTCGGTAGAGCCGCGCTTGCGGTGGAGGTATCCTATTACCGCTCCCTTGCGGAAATCGATGCTGTACAAAGCGCAAAAACACCTGCGCAGTTTGCGGATATTTTGTACCACGCACTGCGAACCCTGAAAGACAGCGTGGCAGTCTTTGTAGAGAACTACACAGAAATGGACTACGCCCAAATGGTCCGCGATTATGCGATGCTCTATCCCCAGTACGTGATGGAAGAGCCCCGCGTTTCCGCAACGGCATACCCCCAAAGCGGCAAGGATCGGATCGTGGAGCTTTTCTTTACTTACGATACCAGCCGTACCGCTCTGCAGCGGATGCAGGAGCAGGTGAGCCTTGTATTTTCCTCCTCGGAGCTGTACGTCAGCGGTGATGGCACGACCTTGGAGAAGTACGGGCAGCTGTATTCGTTTTTGATGATCAACCGCCACGACTATTCCGTGCAGACTTCGATCACACCGGCCTACAGCCTACTGCATCACGGTGTGGGCGACAGTAAGGCCTTTGCGACAGTCTATGCCGCCATGTGCCGGCAGGCAGGGCTGAATTGCCAGACGATCTCCGGCACACGAGCCGGTCAGGCGTGGTATTGGAATGTTTTCCGAGTAGGTGGGAAGCAGTACCACGTGGACATTTTGCGCTGTCAGGAGGAGGGACGCTTCTTCTATAAAGTCGGTCAAGGAATGACGGATTATGTCTGGGATTATTCCGCATATTAATTTTTGAAAAATCGGAAAATAGCTGTTGACATTTCGGGAATATCTGCTATAATAGCACTTGTTCCGCGGGTGTAGCTCATCCGGTAGAGCGCCACCTTGCCAAGGTGGAGGTAGCGAGTTCGAGCCTCGTCACCCGCTCCATGAAAAGCCTAACGCAATTGCGTTAGGCTTTTTTTATGATATTCGCAATAGATCGCAGCTTCTCAATCACCGCGGATATTATATCGTATTTCTCGCCCAATTCCCCTTGAATCGGCAATTACGCCATTTCTATAATGGACCAAAAGGGGAGTGGTTTTGATGAAATGGTTATATCGCGGTTTTGTAGCCGTTCTTTGTGCGGTGCTGTGGCTGGGTATTGGTGGCGCGGCCAGATCGATCCGTGAGGTCGCCGACATTGCGCCTTACCGAAATTGCGTTTCCTTTCCGCTTTTTATGCAGGATACGGCGCTTTATGCCTGGTCTCTTTCCGATGGTGTGCAGGCTGCGGAGCTATTGGTGCAAAATATCGGAGATGAAACCTTGCGGATTGTGGAAATTACTTTCTTGTCTTACGGTAAGAAGCTGAATTTCACAGCTACAGACATTAAGCCCGGAGAAAAACGCTGCCTTCAGGAGGTAACAGGCGCATCCTATGATGGCGTTAGCCCGGTGATCTGCACGGAATTTCGGTTACTGGCAGGCGATTTCTGAGACTTTGTGTCTGAAAAAGATTTTAGTTGTAAAAGCGGAAAAGATATAGTATAATTAAGAGAACAATTGCTGCATAAGGAGCATCCGTTATGAATAGCAAAAACGAAGCATTAAAAAAATACTTACAGCCCGGAAAACGTGTCCACTTAGTGGGCATCGGCGGTGTATCTATGTGTCCGCTGGGTCTTGTCCTCAAGGGAATGGGTATGATCGTTACGGGCTCGGATATGAACGCATCCGTATCTACCGATGAGCTGATCGCTAAGGGTATTCAGGTCGCCATCGGTCACCGTGAGGAAAATATCTGCGGTGCAGACTGCATTATTCGCACTGCAGCAGCCCACAATGACAACCCGGAGATCGCCGCGGCCCGCAGCTTGGGCATCCCGGTGTTTGAACGGGCGCAGGCTTGGGGCGTGATTATGCAGGCCTATAAAAATGCTGTCTGCTTTGCCGGTACCCACGGCAAAACCACCACCACCTCTATGGCAACCCATATCTTTATGGCGGCCGGTACAGATCCTACGGTTATGATCGGTGGCTATCTGCCACTGCTTATGGCCGGTCACCGGGTCGGCGAGGGTGATACCATACTTTTGGAAAGCTGTGAGTATTGCGACTCCTTCCTGAATTTTGCACCCACCTTGGCGGTGATCACCAACGTGGAGGCAGACCATCTGGACTATTTTAAGGACCTGAAGGACGTGGAAAAATCCTTCCGCCAATTTGCGCTGTTGGCAACCGATGCCATCCTCGCAAACGGCGACGACCCCCACGTTTTAGAGACATTGGAGGGGCTTTCCTATATTTCCTTTGGCCTATCCAATACCAACCGCATCTATGCCGACAATCTATCAGCCGACGGACGGCACTTTGACGTGATCTGCGACGGGAAGTATTATTGCCATCTTGATCTGCTTGTATTCGGAAAGCATAATGTCCTTAATGCCTTGGCGGCAGCTTCTGCGGCTTGGTATTTAGGGATCCCCGGCGAGACGGTCGCCGCCGGCCTTGCCACCTTTACCGGTGCGAACCGCAGAATGCAGTATAAGGGACAGATAAATGGTGCAGATCTCTATGACGACTATGCCCACCACCCGGACGAGCTTTCCGCAACCATCAAAGCCGTGGGTATGATGGGGTACAAGCGCATTGTCCTTGCCTTCCAGCCCCATACCTATACCCGCACAAAAGCCCTCTTTGAAGAATTCATCGCAGAGCTTTCCAAGGTAGATGTGCTGCTGGTGGCAGAGATCTATGCCGCCCGTGAGCGCAATACCGTTGGCATCTCCTCTAAGGACCTGACGGACCGTATTGCCGGCAGTATTTACTGCGAGACGCTGCAGGATGTTGCCCGTACCCTTTCTTCCATTGCGCAGCCCGGTGACATCGTGCTGACAGTGGGCGCAGGCGATATTTTCCGCGCAGGAGAAATGCTCTTGGAACAAAAGAATTGAGGTGCAAGTGTGAATAAGCTGAATGTTTGTGTACTCTTTGGTGGCGTAAGTCCGGAACACGCAGTTTCTCTGCGTTCTGCCGAATCGGTGCTGAACCGTATGCGCAGTGACAAATATAACATTTTCCCGGTGGGCATTACCCGGGAAGGCAAGTGGATCTTCTTCTCAGGTGATAGCTACGATGCCCTCCCTGAGGATACTTGGCAGGATACACCGGGTAACTGTCCTGCGGCCATTTCCCCGGTCCGGGGGCAGGGGCTTCTGCTTTTTAAGAATGAGGGAATTGTTTCTGTGCCGCTGGACGTGGTATTTCCCGTTCTCCACGGTGAAAACGGAGAAGACGGTGCCGTTCAGGGCCTGCTCCAGCTGTCCGGAATCCCTTGTGTCGGGCCCGGTGTTGCAGCATCCGCTGTGGCGATGGATAAGAGCCTTACAAAGCTGGTCTTGGATCACGCTTCTATCCCGCAAGCGAAGTGGTACTTAGTCCGCAGCAAAGGTCTTGTCGATCGCATTGAAAGCGCTGCTGACGGCGTAGAAGCCCGCTTTGCATACCCCGTATTCGTTAAGCCTGCCGGCACGGGCTCCTCTGTAGGTGTCTCTAAGGCGGCTGATCGGGAGGCTTTATGCCGCGCGCTGCTGGAAGCCGCCAAATATGGTGATAAGATCCTTGTGGAGGAATTTATCCGCGGTCGTGAGATCGAGGTGGCAGTGATGGGTAACGAAAACCCGGTAGCATCGGTGTGCGGTGAGATCGATTCCGGTGCAGAGTTTTACGACTACGACGCCAAATATGTAACAGACACCTCCGTCGCCTATATTCCGGCCCGTATCTCCCACGAAACTGAGGAGCAGGTACGCACCCTTGCAGTAAAGGCCTACAGCGCCCTTGGCTGCCGCGGACTGTCCCGTGTGGATTTCTTTGTGACCTATGCAGATGATGATATTATCCTCAATGAGGTCAATACCTTGCCGGGCTTTACCTCTATTTCTATGTACCCCAAGCTGTTTGAAGCCAGCGGCATTGCCTACAGCGATCTGATCGACCAGCTGATCGATCTTGCCTTGGAGGCGAAAAGATGAAAATGCCGGTTATGCTCTCCTTGCGCGGTCAGCAGGATTATGGGGATCAGGAGCCGGAGATCATCAGCCTGATTACAGAAGGCACCTTAGAAAAGACCGAGGCGGGTTGGATCGTTTCCTATAAGGAAAGTGACCTGACGGGTCTGGACGGTGTTACGACTACCTTTTCTGTGGAAAAGGATATGGTGACCTTGGTGCGTACCGGCAAGCTGGAATCGCGTATGGTCTTTCAGCGGGGCGTGCCTCACGAATCCCTCTACCAAATGGAATTCGGTGCCCTTATGATCTCTGTCTGCGCGACGGCTATCAGTTGGGACATTACGGAATTTGGCGGTGTTATCGATCTTTGCTATGATATTGCCATTGAACAGACCGCCATGGGTGTGGTCACATATCACCTCGACATAGCGCTAAGCGAATAAGAAACAGGAATCCCCCCGATATTCGGAGGGATTCTCAGAGTGTCAAAAAAGCCGCCAACCGTCAAAACGCAGGTAAATAAACGGATTATTGCTTGCGCCTTCTCCATCGGGAGAAGGTGGCAAAAATCTTTGATTTTTGACGGATTAGGGGCGAAAAAGCTTGCTACGCAAGGCATTTTGACTTACATCACAATCCGCACTCTACCGTACCACCTGTACGCCGACGAGTGCGGATTGCTTGTCTTGACGGCGCCTTTGACCTCTGCCAGTCTGTCAAAAAACAAGTTTTTTGACAGACTGGGAATCCCCCCGATATTCGGGGGGATTCCTTACATTTTTCCAAGCTCTATGTTGCGGTCGTGGGCGGCTTTAATGCAGGCGGCAACCAGCTCGGCAAAATTGCCGTCGTCCAGAGCCTTTAGTCCGGATAGTGTACTGCCTCCGGGAGAGCAGACCGCAATGCGCAGCTGCTGTGGTGTATGGTCGCCCTTTTTCAGCATTGCCGCTGCCCCTTCCAAGGTCTGCACAGTATAGCGAAGAGCCGCCTCCGGTTCCATTCCGCAGCGGACTGCGCCTTGGCACATCGCCTCGGCAAAATAATAGGTATAGGCAGGACCGCTGCCGGAGAGAGCGGCTACGGTGTCCATTAAATCCTCGCGGGTCTCCTCCCACAGACCGGCAGGGGCCATATCCGAAAGAAAATCGGAAAGGATTCGCGGATCTACAAGATCGTTGGCTGTATAGGCGGTCATACCTTTTCCAAGGGTCACCGGTGTGTTTGGCATAATACGTAGGATCGGCAGGGAAGTGCCGGCATAATTTTCAAGGGTGCTTACGGTAAGACCGGCGGCCATAGAGATCAGCAGCGGCTTTCTCTCAGCCAGGATCTCCTGAAGGGGTAAGAGAACATCCCGCACCATATGGGGCTTGACACCGATGAAGATGCGGTCACAGTTTTGCGCCACCTCATAGGCTGTCCCTGCCCGGCAGCGAAGTCTTTCTGCTACGGAAGCGGAGGTAGAGCGATTGCAAATAAGAATATCCCTTGTGGATTGCGCAAGGGCTGTTGCCAGCGCACCGCCCACATTGCCGCAGCCAATAAAGCCGTATTTCATAGCATACACCTCATTTTAATATATATGCTTATTATACCTTCCATAGGAGCAAAAAGAAAGAAAAATGTGAAAAAATTATGAATTTCGTCGATTTGCCCATTGGAAAACGCCATTTAAGTGTGATATAATCTATAAAGAAATGATAATACTATGAAAAGGAGATGGTGAGGTGTATTCTGTCGGCCAAGCGGTAATCTATGGCGGTCACGGTGTCTGTACGGTGGTAGAGATCGAAGAAAAGACGGTAGACCATAAGCAGGTATCCTATTATTCTCTGGAACCCCAGACAATGCCCGGTACCCGGTTTTATATTCCCGTACATAATGCCCTTGCTGTCAGTAAAATGCGCCTGCCGCTGTCTGTAAATTCCCTGCAGGAAATGCTGCGCACCTGCCAACCGGATATGGATCTCTGGATCGTCAGTGAGAATGCCCGGAAACTGCACTATAAGGAGCTCCTTTCCAACTGTGAGCCGGATAAGATGCTGCAGACTGTGCGGCTTCTCCGTCTCCACCGGGAAGCCCAGTACGCAGCTGGTCGGAAATTCCACGTTTGCGATGCCAATTTCCTTAAATCCGCAGAGACCCTCCTTTCTGCTGAAATTGCCTTCATCTTGGGAGTAGACAAAGAGGAAGCCTTTAAGTTAATATAAGAGACCGCCTTTGGCGGTCTTTATTTATTGAGCCAAAGTATCTGCTCTGTATCATTATGGGGAAAACAGATGATCTTATCGCTGTCTAAATCTACGCGATGCATATCCACCCCGCGGATTTGGTGATTATTGGCACTTACATAATAGTAGATGCCCCGAACGGTATCACAGCAGCAGGAATAGATCGTTTTTTGATGGCCGTTTTCCGTTTTTACACAGCCCTCCGGTATGGCTGCAGCTTCCAATATGCGCAGGAACTGGCTAAGGGGTGCGTCTGTATCTTGGGGGGAATTGTGGAGTACAAATGCGGATCGTACAAACCGGGATGGGGAAGAAAAATCTCCCGGCAGACCTGCTGCACCCATCCCCAAGCTAAATGGCGCCAAGGATAGGGAAGGGGCAAGGCGGTTTTCCGGCTGCCGGCTGCTAAGACCCATATAGCGGCACAGGTTATCCCGATGATAGGGAAAGGGCGGGTTATTTGTCAGCACCTTGATGGGGCTCTCATAGAGCTGTAAGCCCGCCTCGGTGGATTCCGCTACCAATGCCATATTCCGATCGGCGATGAGCCAGTGTAGCGGTGTGGTTGGCAGATCGTCGGAAAATCGATCATCGCATACGTTGGCATTTTCCAGCAGACCTTTTGCCTCAGCGCAGGTTTTGCACCTGGTAAGCACATAGGAAATGAAATCATAGGATGCAATGTTGACTTTGTCTGGCCGGGGTGGATGGTAAACTGCATTTCCCGGGAAATTTAGGGCTGCAACGCTGAGCCCCTCTTCATTGGTGCCCTCGAAGAATAGAGGATAGCCTTCTACAGCGGTTGCCATACCGATAATGGCGCTGTGGTTTTTCATTGCGCTCAGGGGTAGATAGCGTGGTGCTACCGTTACCTGCTGACCGTAGTCCCGGTCCAAATCTAAATTGCGCCCAAAGTAATGCAAGAATGAAATTGCTGTACACATATCATCGCCTCCTTACTCAGTATGTGAAAAAGAAAAAAATTTATGAAAGGACTGCAAAAGATGGCAGGCTGTGCTATAATAAGGAAAAATCACAGAGAGGTTCCATTATGATCTTATATTTAATTCGCCACGGGGAAAGCACCTCCAATGTCCATAAGACCTTTACCGGTCAGCAGGATGCACCCTTGACCGACTTGGGACATAAGCAGGCAGATGCGATCTGCAGGTATTTTTTGGGCATCCATATTGACCGGATTTATGCCTCAGACCTCTCCCGTGCCTTTGAGACTGCACGGCCGCTGTCTATGGTAAGCAGAGTCCCGATTAAGAAGAATACTGCATTTCGGGAGATCAACGGCGGCCAATGGGAATACAAGAAATTTGCAGAGCTGACAGACCTCTATCCGGAGGATTATGCCCTTTGGCGCAGTGATCTGCGCAATGCCCGTCCCACCGGCGGTGAGTCCATCCGAGAGATCAGCAAACGGGTCTGTGATGAGGTAGACAGGATCGCAAAGATCCATCCCGATGAGACGGTAGTGATCGCTACCCACGCCTTACCGATTCGGGTAATGCTGAGCAATTGGCTCGCCGGCGGGGTAGAGGAGATCGGAAGGATCGATTGGGTGCCCAATGCATCCATTACCAAGGTGGCGTATAAAGACGGCATCTATACGCCAATAGAGATCGGCATCACCAGTCATTTAGCGGATATGATCACCAACCTCCCGGACAAGATTTAATGTATAGGCGATCCGAAATTTTTTCCACAGACTTATCCACAGGGAAGTTGGACTTTTCCACAGAGTTTTCCACAAGCGAATATACATTATTCCATATGGAGTTACGCTATGACTATATATATTTCTTTTTCTTTTGCTTTATCTTAATCTTTCACTTATACTTGATCTTAAACTTATACTTAATCTTATACTTATTCTTTTTCTTGCTGCAACAAACTGTCACCGCTCCGACACCGGAAAGACCGCATTCTTGCTGTGTCCAGCGCGGATTTGACGATCAAAAAAACTGCCAAAACTGAGGATTTTATTTCCTCTGTCATTGGCAGCTGCCCGTATCGTGCATAGAAGGATTCGGAAAAGGTAAATTGCTTTCGTTTCATAAGTACGCTCCCTTGGTCATAAAAAATGCGTGGCCATCTCCAACTGTCCACGCTACCATTATACCACACTTTGATAGAAAAATCTTCCCATTTTTTTCCCATTTTCATTTTGCCCAAATGCCGAAAAGCCGCGCTATGCCTACACTTTCCGCCCCTTCCCAAAATCCGCCGTTTTTTTTCTTCTCTCACCGCTATCAGCTGTTTTTGTTGTCATTGCGAGGCGCTTGCGCCGTGGCAATCTCTCGGCACAATTTTGCGTATTCGCACAAGGACCGTCGAGGACGCCGGTCCATACGATCTCCTTTGGCGGTGCATAGTAAAATCCATCCGCTTGCGGATACCATAATTCTGCATTTTGCATTATGCATTCTGCATTAAAAAAGCACCCTCATTTGGGTGGCGCACCATAGTGATAAATTGCCTGAAAAGCCGTAGATTTTCCTGATATTGCGTCAAAAATCCTCGCAAGCCACAAAGGATTCCTGCGGTTTTTTCCTTATCTCAGAAAAATCTCCATTCTTTTCAGGTGCTGTGCAGTTTTGAAGTCGTAACTTTTTTGATTAACAAATAACAAAATTCCCGGAATGCTGACGCATTTCGGGAATTTTTTGTGCAGTTAAGCGGAAAAGGGACGGTTCAAAACCAATTCAT
>SVLZ01000026.1 GCA_015067665.1 Oscillospiraceae bacterium
ATCTGCCGCCTTCTTGGGTGTGCGCGCCTACAGTCACGCCAAAGGCGCCCTTAACCACTTTGATCTGGATCGTCAAATGGGTTGCGGCAGTCAGGTCTGTCACGCCAAAAATAGGCTGCAGGAACTGCCAAGTATCGCTGCTTGCCTTTTCAGGCTTTCCCTGCCATATAGGGGCATATGCGAAGAGGTCATCGCTGGTTGTAACAGGATCCTGTGCAGAAATTGCGAACACAGGCATTCCCGTGGCCATAAGGGACAGTACCAGCAATAAAGACAGTGCAGCCCTCAGAAGCCCTTTTCTTCTTGAAATCATAATGGTTCCTCCTTTTTTATTCATCCTAATGGATGTTACTTCCGCTTTTTTCAGTGTCCAGCAGCTTTTCCCGAATCAGGCTGTAAAACCGTTCCCGATCAACGGAGGCTGCCACATAGATGGGAGAAAAGTCTTCTTTTTCCTGCGGGATAACCTCAATTGCTCCGCGCTTTTCTCCTGTTTTCACTACCCGGACATACTGCTTTTCAAAATTACATACCGATGTGAACACGCTGGCCACCGCCAAAGGATCGTGCATCACGCTTTTTTCAAAATGGAAGGCATCAAACCAGCGATCCATCCACCCCATGATCAATCTGTTACAGGGATCTGCGCTGGCCCGGAATGTATCCAGCAAGCGCTGATCCAGCGCACATTGCAGCGTAACATCCAAGCCAACCGCATAGACCTTTACACCTGAACGGAACACAATATCTGCCGCCACCGGGTCGCAGATGATATTCCATTCCGGCGCATAATTGGTAAACCAACCGCCCATGCAGACCACTTTTCCGATTTTCTGCGCCAGATCCTTCCTTTTCAGCAAGGCCTGCGCCAGATTGGTCATCGCGCCCAACAGTACTACTGTCAGCTTCCCGTCGTACTGATCCGCATAGGCGCAGATTGCATCCACTGCGTCCCCTTTTGAGCCATATGTATCCATAGAGCTGTCATATTGGCAGGGCAGCGTTTCCAGTATCTCTTGGGTGCTTTGGGCTTTGTCGTGGAAAAAAGTGGGAATTGTGCCGTCCATCGGTAGGCCTACGCCTGCGTACACCGGAATATCCCTTCCGAGCACCGCCATCAGCTTCTCTGTCTGCCGGGCGCGGCACAGGGTATTGCGGAACACGGTCGTAACGGCAACTACTTGCAGCTCCTTGCTGTGCAGAGCCAGTGAAAGGGCAAATGCATCATCAATATCGTCGCCGATATCCGTATCGATCAGCACATATTCCATAATTAATAACCTCTGTACAGGGACAGGTCACCGTTGGGCTTGGTTCTGTCTAAAGGATTGACATAGTCTTCCATATAAGGCGGCCAAGCAACCGTAATTCCCAGCTTCTCCTTGCACTTTGCATAGGCTTCGCTGTTCATTTCAATAACCAGTGACAAGTTGCGGTCGTTGAGCGCTTCCACTGTCTTGTCATAGACCTTCTTTGCTTCTTCCAGATTCTTTGCCTTAATGATTTTGGGAAGCTGGGTGCCGATCAGGTTTTCGATCTTGGACAAGGCATTGCTGTAATTCTGATACCGTTCATCGGTGGTATCCACCACAAAGTGGGTAGCATTGAAATCGTAGGAATAAATCGTCAGCGGGCGCTTCAGGTTAGAGCGATAAAGCTCACCCTCTGTCTTGCCGTGGTTGGTCTGAGGCTGAACGTTGTCATAGAACTGATAGTTCAGCAGCAGGTCGAAGGACAGCATACCATACTTAGCAGTGGTGCCTGCTTCTTTCTCTTTCAGATAAGTATCTGTATAGACGATCTGTGTTTTGTCACTGTCAGCCCACTCCCATGTCAGGCCCTCAACACCCAGAGATGTGAGGCGCTGGCCTTCATCAGAAGTCAGGAAGTCAAACAGCTTAATGACCAGGTCCGGGCGGTCGCAATCGGTCGTGATCATATTATACAGGTAGCCATAGCCGCGGATATCCGACAGAACAGGCGCATCACCGTTTTCGTTGGTGATATACATAGTCACATACTCATAGCCGCTGTCCTTTGCGGTCTGGAAATGGATCTGATAGTCCTGAGGTGTCACCAGTGTGGCAAATGCCTTTGCGCCGGCAACAACACTGCCCACGGTGTCGTAGTTCTGCGTGAAGTTAGCTTCGGAAATGAGGCCTGCATTATACAGGTCATTGACGTAATACAGCATTTCCTCATAGCCCTTTTGGGTGAAGTTATAGAGGTAATTGCCATTTTCGTCCTCAAAAGGAACTGCGAAGAACTGGGACAACCACAGCAAGCTGGTGCTGCCCTTAGCGCCGAACTGGGAGAGCTGCAGGCCGGTAGTGATCTGGCCTTCGCCTGTGCCCTTATAATTATCCAGTGCCCACTTTGAAGCAGCCATGAAGCCCTCGGGTGTGGTAATATAGCCCTGCCACTCTACCTTTTTGGTTTCGCCGGTGGTACGAGAGGTGTAGCTGACCATTCCGTCAGCATCCTTCAGGTTTTTCTCAACGTAATTTTGCCAAGCATCAAACAGGTCCTTTCTGACCATCATGCCACCATTGGGCTGGAGCTGACCTTCAGGAATATCCTCATAGCTGTAATAGTGGCTGGGAATGCCGTAGCTCTTTCCGTTGCCATATGCCCACCAATCCCAAACGTCCTTCGGCAGGTTGCTATGCAGACTGGGTGCCCATTTGTCAGCCAGTGTGTTGATGTCATATACATAACCCTGCTGTGCCAAGGAGGACATCCAGTTGGAATTGGATGTTGTCAGAGTGATGACATCCGGCTTTTTCTTACTTGCAATAATGGTGCTCAGCTTCTGACCGCTGTCATCAACAGGTGTCTGGAAGTTAACGGTAATACCGGTCACTTCCTTGATTTTCTGAGAAACGCTGTCCAAGCCTGTGGGTACAGCCCATGACGCAACGTCTACATACCAGTCAATGGTAATATCCGTGCCGTCTTCGATATACTCCCAGCTATTCTTGTCAGCAGGGGTCTGGGGGAAGTCGGGATATGTCAGCACCGCCATATTATCATCGCCCTTTTGCACCGGTGGCTCTGCGTTACAGCCAACCACCGAGGCAAGTGATAACACAGCAAGCAGCATCGCAACTACCCTGTACAGCTTGTTGTTTTTCATCTTAATAATCCTCCTTGTGTCCGTTTGGTTTGTTCATACCGTTTCGGGTTCAGTTGTTGCTGACACCCGATTACTTACTTTTTTATCCCTTCAGTGAGCCGATCATAATGCCCGATTGGAAATTCTTTCGGACAAACGGGAATGCAAAAAGCACAGGGATAATCGAGAGAATGATCGCCGCCAAGGAAACAGTCATTGCAGATACGCTCTGCATCATCGTTTCGGGCAGACCCTCTGTCATTGTGGAAGTGGAAATTGCCTTGAGCAAGAAATGCTGCAAGGTTTGCAGCTCCTCCGAGGATGTGTAGAGCATGGTGTCAAAATAGGAATTCCAGTGACCCACAGCCAGCCACAACGCCACCGTTGCCAGGACAGGCTTTGAAAGGGGCATATAGATCTTCCACCAAATGTACAATTCTCCTGCGCCATCAATTTCCGCAGCTTCGTGAAGCTCGCTGGAAATACCCCGGAAAAAGCTGGAAATAACGATCATATTGTACACAGAATACAAAGACGGGATGATATACACCCAAAAGGTATCATAAAGTCCCGTAGCCTGAATGATCAGGAAATAAGGCACCAAGCCGCCGCCAAAGAACATCGTGACAATATTGGCCCAGTAGAAGAATTTTTTTCCCTTCAGATTGTTGCGGCTCATAGCATAGGCCACTGCTGAGGTAAATACCAGTCCTGTCACGGTACCAATCACCGTACGGGCAATTGTCACCAAATAACTTCTGTAAAACGCGGAGTCGGATAGTACAAGCTTATAGTTTTCAAAGGTAAACACCCGCGGAAGCAGATAGATACCGCCCTTAGCATAGTCTGCGCCTTGGCTGAAGGATCCGGCAATAACATAAATAATGGGAAAAATACACATTACGCAAAAAACTGCCATCCAGCCGGTATTGAGCACATCAAACAGATGGATATGTGTTTTTTTGCGTCTGCCCAATTGGCGCTTTTCCTTGCGTTCCTTAAAAAACAGCACCGCATACGTCACAATGACCAGTAAGGCCACAGGCGCAAGACAGGTAAAGATCAGGCGCAGCTGCGCGACTGTCGTATAAATCTGCTCTGTTGCGTTATCGATCTCCACTTGAGAAACATAGACAAAGAATGCAGTCAGTGCAAGAACGATCACAGACAACCAGCAGGCGATTTTACGGATCAGGGAAAAATGCTCGCTATGATAATCCAATAGTTTTTTCATATCAGTATATCCCCTTTCCGCTGATTTTTTTGCATACCGCGTTGCCTGTAACAAGCAGGATCACGGATACCACCGACTTCATCAGACCGATTGCCGTGGCATAACCGTAACGCTGATAGGGGATGCCGAATTTGTAGATAAATGTATCCAGCACTTCGCTGCGGGCGATGTTGTTGGCATTTTGGAATACCCACAAATGATCCACACCATTGTTGAGCAGTCCGCTGATGGACAAAATAAAGAACAGCGTGATGGTGGGGGCAATAGCCGGCAGGGTCACATAGCGGATCTTATGCCAGCGGTTTGCGCCATCCAAAATAGCCGCCTCATACTGTTCCTTTGGAACACCTGATATAGCCGCCACATAAATGATGGAACCCCAGCCCAAGCCTTTCAGCAGAGAGGTGCAGATGATCAGTCCCCAAAAATAGCCTTCTCCGCCCAAAATATCCACCGGCTCACTGACCAGACCGAGCTTCACTAAGATCGTATTGACAAAGCCCGTGTCGTAGTCGAGCAAGCTGAGGAAAATACCACCGAAGATGACCCACGACAAAAAGTGCGGGAAAAAGGTTACCGTCTGAACCATCTTCTTAAACTTATCCGATAACAATTCGCTCATCAAAACAGCGAAAATGATCGGTGCCGGGAAATTGATCAATAATTGCAGCAGGTTGAGGCCCAGCGTGTTGAACATAATGTCAGCGAAATCAGGGTCAGTCAGAAAATCCTTGAACTGATCCCATCCTGCCCACGTTCCGTACTGGATCGCATGCTGGATATTTATGTACTCTCCGTCGACCTTAAAAGCCAACAGAAGACCGTATAGCGGTGCGTAGGCAAATACCGCCAAAAAGGCAAGTCCCAGCAATGCCATAATGAGCAGGATCCAGTCGTTTCTGGTCCAAGGCTTTCTGGTTTTCCTTTGGTCAGGCAGCCTTGCGCCTGCTTGCTGCGCAACAAATTGCTTTTTCATCGAATGTCTGCAACGCTGTCCCGGACAATTAGCTCTGTTTTCAGCTTAACCGTTTGGGGGCAGGCCTCTCCTTTTATCAGTTTTATGGTCATTTTACAGGTTTCCGTTGCCAATTCCCGGATTGGCTGACGAACTGTTGTCAGCTTCGTTTTCAGTATGGAGGAATAGAATACATCATCAAAGCCCACCAAGCTCACATCTTCCGGAACAGACAAGCCGCACTCGTTAATATAGGATAGCACGCCGTAAGCCTGCAAATCGTTAAAGGCAAATATGGCCGTCACGCCACGGGGCAAAAGCTGCTGCGCACCCTGCCGGCCGGCTTCCATCGTATAGGAAAGGTGGACCACGTTTTCCTCGGGAATCGAGATACCGCACTCCCCCATTGCTTTCATAAAGCCTTCCAGACGATTGTAGCTGCTATTCAGACACACAGGGCCTGTAATGAGGCCAATATTGGTGTGCCCGTGGTCAATGAGATATTTGGCTACCGTATAGCCGCTGTACAAATTGTCAATGGCTACCACCGGCATCTCATCACTGTAACATCTGTCCAAAAACACATACGGCACACCTGCGCGGTTTAATGCGCTTTGGATCTGGGCTCTGTTTTCCTTTTCCATAGACTGCGCTGACAGTGTCATAATGAGTCCGTCTACCTGACGGCTGCTGAGCAGATCAATATACTTAAGATCGTTCTGCGTCAGCTCTTCGCTGTTGCACAGGATCATATCGTAGCCCTGCGCGGCCAGCTCTGTCTGCAAATAGCGCACCGTTTCAGCAAAAAACTGGTTGGAAACATCGGGTATGATCACGCCAACGGTGTGAGATACGCCCGTTACCAGTGACCGCGCCAGGTGATCCGGCCGGTAGCCCATGCTTCTGGCTACCTCCTTAATGCGGTTGCGCGTTTCCTCCGAAATATCGCCCTTATCATTCAGTGCAAAAGAAACCGTGGTCACCGACACATCCAGATGATTGGCAATATCCCTGATCGTTACTCTTTTTCCAGTCACTCTATTTCCTTTCTCGTAGGGATCGCTTGCTGCGCGCCCCGCCTGGTTACCGTGATCGCAGCGGCTTTATTGGCGAAAGTCATTGCCTCTCGGATATTGGTACCCTCCGATAGTCTGGTTACCAATGCGCCGACAAAGGTATCACCCGCTGCCGTCGTATCGATTGCTTCCACACGGCAGGCTTCTGCCGCCACAGTTTGACTTTCGGACACAGCCAGTGCGCCTTGGCTTCCCATGGTGATGATCACCTTGCCAACGCCCTTTGCCAACAGGATTTCTGCCGCCTGCTGCGCTTTTTCAGCCGTATCGGGGTATATGCCTGTGTAGAAGCAGGTTTCTGTTTGATTGGGAATAAAATAATCTGCAAGCTGCCAAATCTCATCCGGGAGCGCACAGGCAGGCGCCGGATTGAGGACAGTGTGCATATTCTTACTGCGCGCAATGCGCAAAGCCTCCAATACGGTTTCCACGGGGATCTCCAACTGCACGATCAGCCAATCACCACACTCGGCATCGGCAAGCGCCTTTTCCGCCATCTGAGTGGAAACAAGCCCATTGGCACCACTATCCAGAATAATGCGATTCTCACCCCCATTGACGGTGATCACCGCTATGCCGCTGGACACTTCGTCATATTGGCAGACGTTGCTTGTATCAACACCATAGCCCCTCAGCGTATCTCTCAATTGATCGCCAAACGCATTTCCAACAGCGCCTACCATACGGGCAGCTCCACCGCATTTTGAAACTGCCACAGCCTGATTGGCGCCCTTTCCACCGGGGTTGGTCATAAAGCCATATCCCGTGACCGTCATCCCGGCCTCCGGTACCACATCCGTATTGATAATCAGATCCATATTGATACTGCCTACAACATATATTTTATGCATTCCTACACCACCAGGCCTTTATTTATTGAATAACAATCCACCTAAAACGTTTTACTAAAATTAGTGTAGCACACAATAGCCATTTTGTCAATATATTCTGCACAATTTTTATATTTTTTGGTAAAAATCACAAATACATTTTATTTCTTCCATTCATTACCTAAAAAAGCAGTGCCCCCACCGAAAGGTGGAGGCAATAGAGTTATATCGGCTTATTCTTTGTTTCAAAACCTTCCGCAAGTACACGGAAGGGCTTTTCCATGATTCGCAAATTGATCCCAAATGCTATGCTGTAATAGGCCACGGTCCACACCATCGTCATTTGAATAAACAGACTTGGCGCACACAAAAAAACAGCTGCAGGTATCCAAAGCAGCACCGCTCCCGCAACACAGCGTACAGGATGACCAAGGATTATATATACAACATTTTTAGCCAATTGCGCTGCTGTACAGCCAAATCTCGAATGAAAAAGAGATAGGGCAAATTGATAAACCATACAAATGGCCAACACCACGAGGCAAGTAAACAAAGGCGCATAATCAACCTGCTCCAAGGTCACAAGATACATTAGGCAGCTTGCCGACGCACTCATGATCAGCGCCGTACCTACCCAAACAGCCGTAATCTTTCCAAACCCGTTGCATACACCCTTCCAAAAAGCTCGCAAGCAGGAGGAATCATCCTCTTGGTCATGCAAAACACGAAGGCCACTATATAAGCCCGCCTGCGCTGCGCCAATTGTAAAAACAGGAACGCAGCAAACAAGAAACAGTACATTGAGCAGGATGTGGTCATAAACCATAATCAGCGCCTGCATAAATCTGGAGTCATAAGAAAATAGATTGCCCATATGTACACCCTTTTCGGTAATAATGCGAACATATTACATCAAATTCCCCAAAAAAGCAAGAGCCTGCAAAATAGACTTATGTCTTTGGTCCGCCGATCGCATCCCGTGGTGAGCATTTTGTTCACCACGGTATTTTGATAATTCTTTCGCCAAGGTCGCATCACCCTTAGGTTCCAATGGGCAACCGTGCAGGTTTTGTGCACCATAAAAAATCCGAACCACTTCGAGGCAGGAAGTGTGTTCGGATTTTTCGTGTGTAGTGTGTCAGGGCATCTTTACAGTACCGACAAACAAGGGAATGGATGCAGTCGTAATAGCAAACAGGAAGGGGCGATCCAGAACAAAATCAACGATTTCCTCAGGAGGTGCCGGACTTGTGGCTCCCGGAATCTCAATGTATGCCGCTGCCGTGACACCCTTCTCATCGATCTGCACGCGAACAGACTGATTGGCCTCTGTCAGGAAGATAGGCACATCTCCCGTAAGCTGGCTAAAGTTCACAGCTGCTTCGTTAAACACATCCGTCACACCCATTTTTTGAAGACCGGCCTTCAAATTCAAGGTGCTATTGACATCAAATTTGGGTACGGACAAATTCACCTTCATCCACTTTTCATTTTCCCAATCCTGCTGCAGTACCATCTGCATATACTGACCGTCCGTCAGTACATCGGCAGTAGTATAGCCCTCATCCGGCAAAACGAACCACATCCGGCTTCCGTTTTTTAGCCACAGAGCAACAGCGCTGAACTTATCGCCCCAGTAGTAGTTCATCTGCGCAAGCTTCTTATTCATAAAGGTAACCGTTTTGTCCCCGTTAGGGGCGTGGAATACATCTTTGGTATTATTGCTTTTTACAAACTCGTCCTGCCATTTCGCCTGAAAGTAGATGGTGGAATACAGCGCCAAAATGGTTTCCGGCGATAGGTTAATATCGGGGGTCGCCTTCTTAAGAAAACCGCCGGTGTTATGATCGATCCATGCGCCGATGTCACGATTGATCTTTTGACTGCCCAAATCGCCTTGGTAGACAGATGCATAATAGTGATAGGCAAGGTTATCCATCGTATCCTGCTGATAACTTAGTCCCTCTTCCAACCATAGGGAGTTGGCCAAACTGGACACTTCATGTCCATTGTCATAATACGCACTCTCCCAAACGGCACCCACTTGCCGGCGCAGAGCAGCAATATCTGCCGCGCCAAACATATCCAAGATCTGCTGGCGGCTCTCTCCTGCAGTCAGTTCCGCCACCATTGCAAGACCGATGTAGGCATTAACAGGCGACCACAACAGATTCTGGCTCTCTTGGGTACCCAAAAACTGTGCAGAGCCAGTGGCAAAAAAGGGCGCAAGATCAGTAACCGTGGCCTTGGTCGTTGCTGATAGGAGCTTCTGCTCTGCTTCCCATTTGTCGACATCGGCCTGCCATACCGAACGGTCATCGTAATCGTCGTAATCCGGGCGCTGCGTTTGGCGAGAATCGGACGCGCGGCTGACAGTCTTTGCCGTAATCACGAGCAAACCGCACGATGCAAAAGAGAGGAGTAAAGCAATGCAAAGGATAAGCGCAATCGTTTTTTTCATACAGCATCCTCCTTTATAGCGTTTCGGCTCAGTTAATTTCATTATGATCGGTAGCAGAATGTTCCATACGCCTTATAGCCTTTTGCGGAGACATCTTTAATCTTTGATTTTCTTGTAAACCTTAATGAAGAAATAGATAGATACCGGCCAGAAGCAGATCAGAAACACAATACCGAGAATCAAATCTGCATCCTTCTTCTTTAGCAGCTCACGGGAAATCCGCATAGATACCACCGTGGTATCGCCGCCATATTTCTTTTTGGGGATACGGAAACAGGTTCAGTCATATTCCCTCCTCCTAATATTTTCATTGTAATACATCTGTAGTTGATAAGCAAGCAGATTTTACAAAATAATCCGAAATTTTACACAAAAAAACCCATCACAAGGGCGATCTGCCATCGTGATGGGGATTTTTTGTTATTTTACAGCGTGTAATTCTTCAGCAGCCGCTTATAGAACTGTACACCCTCCACAAGGGCGGAGAGGGTCACGTTCTCGTCCACCGCGTGGCAAGAAGCGTTCTGCGCATTTGTCATTCGCACCGGTGCAAACCGCAGTGCAGTATCGGTCAGCGCGTGGAAATGGCGGCAGTCCGTACCGCCCATAATGAGGTACGGCGCCACACCCGCATCCGGGAAATGGGCGCGGATGGTCTTTTCAACAAAACCATATGCCGCAGAATGGATGTCAGAAACCGGGGATGCATCCCGGCCCAGCAGTACCTCAAATTCCAAATCGTACTTTTTGCCATACTTTTTAAGAACATTTAAGCTTTCCTCGCAGTTTTGATGCACACTGCAGCGCAGGTTAGCAATGAGGTAAGGCTCTTTGGGGATCACATTGGCTGCATCGCTTCCCTTCATCATAGTGAAACAGCAAGTCGTTGCCATCAACGCCTCTCCAAAGGGAGAAACCTTGGGCATTACCGCCATCACCACCGGCTTTGTCAGCCACAAATTCCCCAGCAGGAATCGCAGCGGGAAGGAAAATGCCGGTGCCATTTGTCGGAACATCTCCCGTACTTCCGGGATCATTTTCTTCTTAAAGGGACGCTTGCGCTCGATCTCATTGGCAAAAGCATAAAGCCGTGCAGCAGGCGTGTTCCGGGGCGGTGTGGAGCTATGTCCACCCTTGCCGCGGGCGGTGATCTTCACATCCATATACCCCTTTTCAGTGACACCGACCACTGCATAGGGCTTATCCATTCCCGGCACCGCCTCGTCAATCACCGCGCCGCCCTCGTCCAGAACAAAGGCAAAGCGAATACCCTTATCCCGCAGGTAACGCATCGCAGCTGCCGCGCCGTCACCGCCGGTTTCTTCATTGATGGAGTACTCCAGATACACGTCGCAGGGAGGTACAAAGCCCTCGCTCAGCAATTCTTCCACCGCCTGCAATTCCACATACATCGTACTTTTGCAATCCAACGCGCCGCGGCCATAGAGGCAGCCGTCCTTTACCACACCGGAGAAGGCAGGCACAGACCATCCTTCGTCGGAAGCAGGCACAACATCCTGATGTCCCATAAACAAAATGGGGCGTTTTTTCTTATCCGCGCCTTCCCAACGGTAGACCAACGTGCCGTTGAGCACAGTTTTCTCTAACTTTTGGTGTGTTAAAGGGAAGAGCTTTTCCAGTTCCTGATGGAACAGATAAAATTGGCTCAGGTCCTCATGCTCGTGCTTAGAAACGGTGGGAATGCGAATCATCGCACCCAGCTTTTCCGCTGCAATTTGAATATCTGTCATCATTCGCCTCTCTCTTTCCGCATAGCAGCCATATCTTTTTCAATGGGATGGAAGAATACAACGATCAGCATAACCACTGCAATGCACATCGGCACCCAGCCAAGAAGGGCATTGATCGTATCGATAGCGGCTGCAGGCTGCGCATCCAGCTCTGCATTGAAGCCTGCCGCTGCCAGTGCGCCGGTCATCAGCAGGTTTGCGCCTGCCTTGCTGAGCTTTGCAGCCAGGTTATCGCAGGTGCAGACCAAGGAGTCGATCCGACGACCACTCTGCCACTCGATCAGATCCGCAATGTTATTGCGGTTAGTATTAAAGAGGACGAAAGCCAGCGTCATTGCATAGGCAACTGTCAGCGCATTTACCATAATGGCACCCATAGAGAAGGGATCGATCACAAACCAGATCTTGCCCAGCACATAAACAACTGCAGAGCTGATCATCGTCTTGCGGCGACCCAGCTTCTTGTCAATGGGAATAGACAGCACAGAGAAGATAACAGAAACCACCAGATACAGCGCCATAATAATGGTAGCTGCAGAGGAAGAGCCGATGACATATGTAGCGTAATAGTTGATGGTGCTCATAATCAGCAGATTCAGCATACCGTAGCACAGCACGTAAAGGGTGTTAAGTACCCAGCTGCGGCAGGCAAACAGCATCCGAAATGCTTCAACGAGACGGATCTTCTCCTCGTTTTCCTCTTCCTGCTTCACGCGCTCACGAGTGGTGAAATAGTGGGCAAAGCTGCCAAGGATGCACACCGCACCCATAACGATCGCCGCATAGAAGAACGCGTTCTTGCCGGGGTCACCGGGAATGATATTGCCCTCTGCATCCAAGCCACCAAAGAGATTCAGCAGCGGATACATCGCAACAGCACCGATGGCGCTGCCCACGCAGCCGCCCAAGTTGCGGGCAACATTGATGGCGCGGCGGTCTTCGTCACGGTTGGTTGCCAAAGAGCCCATAGAGTTATAAGGAATAGCAGCGAAGGTGTTAAACAGCTCAAACAAGAAGTAGATCGCCATTGCGATCGCCAGCTTCACGCCGTAAGCCACATCGAAGCAGGTGAACATCAAAACCACGGTAATTGCCCACGGCACAGCGCACCACAGCGCAAAGGGCCGCACCTTCTCTCCGTTCTTAAACTTATGGTTGACCGCCCAGAAGCCCACCAGCGGGTCATTGACAGCATCCCAAACAATGCCCAAGGCAGTAATGATGCCGGCATGGGCAATGCTGATGCCCATAACATTGGTCAGGAAAAACAGATAAAACAGGTCCTTAAAATTAAATACCACATTACTTGCGGTAGAGAAGGTGGCAAATCCCAATTTCTCCAGGATCCCTACCTTCGGGGTCATGCGCGTGGGTGCAGACATAACAAAGTCCTCTCTTTCTTGTAAATACAGTTGTAATTATAGCACGGACAGTTCGAAAGCGCAACCATATATTTCTAAAATAGGCAATTCAATTTGACGATACAGAAAAAGAATGATATACTTTTTTGTAGAATTATGTATGGAGGTAGCTCTATGATCGTTTTATACATTCTCCTTGCCCTGATAGGTGCGCTTCTGGCTGTGCTGCTGATCAACACGGCACGCGTAACCCGCAGCGCCCGAAAGCTGCAGGGACAGCACCCCACCTTTACAGAAGAAGAGCTGGGAGCCTACGGCAAGACCTTCTCTCGGATGCTAAAGTGCGCCACTGTTTCCGTAAAAGGCAGTTACGATGATACAGAATTTGCCAAGCTCCGCGCTGTTGTGGAAGAAGATTTCCCGCTGCTACACCAAAAAGCAGAGCGACTGCTTCTTTCCGACGACTGCTGGCTCTATAAAATCCCCGGCACGGATACCAGCCGCAATATTTTGCTTATGTCCCACCATGATGTGGTATCTGCCGACACCGACTGGACGATGCCCGCCTTTGAAGGCATTATTCGCGACGGCAAGGTCTACGGCCGCGGCGCCGCTGATACGAAAGGCTCCCTTTGCGCCATCTTATTTGCCGCTGAGGAAATGCTCCGTGCCGGACATACTCCACCCGTGAATTTCTATATTGCCTCCTCCCACAACGAGGAGCTCAGCGGCGACGGTATGCCCGCCGTTTTGGAGTATTGCAAAAAGAACAATATCACCTTTGAGGTAATTTTAGACGAGGGCGGCGCCATCGTCGAGCCGCCCCTTGCCGGTATGAACTGCGAAATGTGCGCTATGGTGGCCGTCCACGAAAAGGGCCGCTTCAAATTAAAATGCACCGCAGTAAACGAAAGCAGCCATGTAAGCCTCACCGCCTTTAAGGGCAATCCCGTAGAGCGGATGTCCCAGTTCATTCAGGAGATCACCTCTAAAAACATCTTTATCCGCCGCCTGCATCCCGAGACCCGGGAGATGTTTACCGCCCTCGCTCCCTACTGCAGCCTGCCGATGCGGGTACTGCTTTCCAATCTGTGGCTCTTCGGCGGACTTTTGACCAAGGTGCTGCCTAAGCTCAACGCCACTGCCGGCGGTATGGTGGGCACGACTTGTAACTTTCAGGAGATTCAGGGCAGTGTCACAAATAAGGTCTGCACCGCCTCTGTAATGCTTCGCAATATTAACGAAGAAGACCTGAAGGCCGACTATGCCGCCTTCAAGGCAATCGCCGACAAGCACGGCATCACCCTTGAGACCGAGCGGGATGAATATTACGGTCCTGCAGATAGGACATCCCCGGCCTATCAATATACAATGGACTGCATTGCGAAAATTTTCCCCCGCTTCCCTGCCGCGCCCTACATCCTGCCAGCCGGCACAGATGCCTGGCGGCTGACCCCCGTGTGTAACTGCGTGCTGCGCTTCGCCCCCACAAGAATGTCAAAGCAGCAGCTTGGCTCTATCCACGCAGCAGACGAGAATTTGGACATCTCCGCTGTAGCCGAAGCCGCCGCATTTTATAAGTATTTTGTAGAGAATTACCGCTAAAATGCTCCACTTATATTGTCATTGCGAGACCCCTCTGCGGATTACGCAGAGGGGTCTTGGCAATCTCCCGGTAGGCACCTCGCGGAACGGATAAATCCGTTCCCTACAGCATCTTTCTCGGACACCCTAAATCCTTACAATGAAAACAATCCACATTGCCCATCGCAAGACAGCACAGCATATAATCGCATTCGTCACAGCAGCATTCGATCCCCGGATGCTCGCCGTTTCCAAGGCAGTCTTTCCCGCCATTGCCCGGCGTTAAAACAATCCCGGTAACATCTATAATCATAAAGCCACCCCTTTCGACATCATTATACAAAGCCTGCTTTGCAAATCCTGTCGAAAGGGGTGGCATATTATTGATCATTGTTTTGTAAAATCCATTTCCGCGGATTGTTTTCTATATATTGCCATATTTCATCATAATCCTTCTGATTGCGGATCACATGGTCGTAATAAGAGCGCTGGAACAATCTCGCACCCTCGGTAGATGCCTTTTCGTTATACGCCTTTGTCACCTGATATTTATACCAGCCAACAATATTCCCCAGCGTAGGGGACGGGTTCCCCGTCCCGCAATCGATACGCAACAGCATATGTATATGATCCGGCATTATCACATATTTATCCACAGAAACACCGGGATATTTTTCCGGGATTTGCGTTATATATTCCTCCGCCAATAAACCGATAGGCTTCGGGACGGGAAACCCGTCCCCTACGATGTTGCTGAGAACCTTTTTGCGATCTTGGGTACAGATGGTAACGAAATATGCGCCGTTTGTGCCGTAATCAAATTCCGGTATACGATTTATTTTTCGCTTCACAAATTCCACAGCTGCCCCTCCTGCGTAGGGGACGGGTTCCCCGTCCCTAATGTTCCAAATTATTATAGCACAATAAGTAAAAAGAGGAAAGACGCAAATCCCCCTGACAGGTCTCTGTCAGGGGGATTTCTATATATTCTATTCGTCTCTGCTTAAAATCAGCAGCTCACCAATGGTTTTATCCAATAGCGGCAGATATTTGCTATTGATCCGGTGAATCGCATCCAGCCGCAGAGCATCCTCTTTTCGCTCCGTTCCAAACAAAACATAATCCGCAGAAAGACCCAGCAGATTACACACCTTGATGAGCATTTTTACGGATATGCCTGTCCGTCCACGCTCCAATTCAGCAAGGTAGGAAACACTGACGTCCAGTTTTTCCGCAAATTTTTCTCTGGTATAACCCTGTTCTTCCCGTGCCTTTCTGATTCGTGTATACATTTACTATCACCTCTACATATAGTATCGGTTATAGTTTTGCAAATTAACATCAACAAATATTGTATATTTTGCCTATTGTATTACTTGATGTATTGTGATATATTACTTTTATACTAAAGAAAGGAGATCACAATAATGACTGATCATTGGAATTTCCACAATTATGTAGCGATTCCGTTGGAGAAACTGACATCCA
The DNA here is from genome assembly GCA_015067665.1 of Oscillospiraceae bacterium. Classification (GTDB taxonomy): domain Bacteria; phylum Bacillota; class Clostridia; order Oscillospirales; family Oscillospiraceae; genus Faecousia. The sequence continues at coordinate 15,856 of SVLZ01000026.1, forward strand.
AAGATTACTCTGCTGACGAAATTGAAACAGGTGCCTTTGTTGAAGCAATGCTATCTGTTTTGTCTGCTGATGCGCAAAATCTGCCCTTGTATGCCACTTTCTTTAGCAAATGCAATACTCTTCTGGGCAAGAAGAAATCCGAGATTCCCGATGAGGACGCAGCGGCTTTATTTGAAGCATTTAAGCTTATTATTGAAAAACGAAAGGATGTAATGTTATGAATGGTAAAGGTATTGTTGGAATAATTATTGCTGCTTTGGTTCTAATGTTTCTTCTTTGGAGTTGCTCTGGGGGGAGCGACAGCGCAACCAATCGCGGCAACACAAGCAAATGTACCATCTGCGGCAAAAAGGCGACCCACTCCACCAGCTCATATGGGTATTGCGATAAACATTGGCGTGATATGATAGATTCCGTCTTAGATTAGTATTTTTTAATTACTTCAGCAATTTTTTGTAGATTACGAATAGGATATGTCTATGAAGAAAAAAGTGATTCTTTCTATTTTGATTGCTTGTCTTGTAATCATTACCGTTAGCATTTTTATATCAACCATAAATAAACAAAAACGTATGGACGTCAACGAAATACTTGTCGGGAAAACATTTAGCGGTTCATGTCGCGGATCTAGCTTTGTATGGGAATTAGAGATAACAATTATAAGCAAAACGCATTGCAATATTTATTTCTATGAAACAATAGATGGCAAGCGGTATTCGCCCACAGATTACAATAATGTGCCATATACATTGAGTGGTGGTATTGGCGGTGTATGCTTTGACTGGGACGATGACATCGGTCCTAAAAATGGCGCAGAGCCGTTTGAGGTAATGATCCGCGGAAATATTATTGAGCTTTACTGTCCATATTATGATTCCGGTATCCCTTTAAGTTTAACATCTTTAAGATTTGAATAAAAACCATCAATTCACAGCAACATATGGATATTATCCGGCATAATTACATATTTGTCTATAGAAACATCACCCGGTGGTAAATTTTTGCGTTCCATCTGTGTTTTCGGCAGACTGTAACCGCCGACCTTGCCAAAAGGTCGGCGGTTTGTTATAATCAAATCAGAAAGGCGGTGGGATTATGGCCGAATACGAGCTTGTCCGGGAAATCAAAAACTTATGCCCCAACAATCAGATGCGGGATGTGTTTTTCGAAGAGATCGAAACCGACGATCCCGCAAGTTATGTAAACTCTTTTCTCAAAGGAAATGCCGTCTCCCTTTCTTCGGAAAGAAAAGAAGACGGCACCGTGATCGTTCACGCCGATTGCGACGGACTGATCCAAAAATTCATTTTTACACCGGTGTAGCGACCTTACCGGCTACCAGCTTCCGCACGCCCCGGTATGCCCAATAAGCGCCGGTGGTAAAGAGAATATCCATTACGGTCACGCACAGCACATAGAAGATCTTTGCAGCCAGTACGCCGGTAACGGCTTCCACCGCCTGCCGCAAGCTCTCCAGAGGCGGAATGTTGCACTGATAGAAGTTATTATAATTGGTTTCCAGCAGCTGCGCCGCCGTTGCGGACACCGCACAGAAGCACACAATGAAGATAATAACAGCCTTTACCTCACCCTTTTTGGCAGGCGTGTGCAGATTTAGCGCAGGGATCAGCAAAAATCCCAGCATAATAAGGATATGTACGGTCACGGTGTGGAAATCCAGAAAGTTTTTGAAATAATCCCGCACATTCCAGTCTCCGAAGATCAGATTGGGATAGATGATCATCATCAAAAACTCCGCGCTGCACAGTGCCGCGGTAATGCCGCCCACCTTATCCATATGCTTGCCGCGATAGAAAGCCATCACCGGCAGCATAAAAATAAAGAGCGAGCAATAGTGCAGCGGAATGTGGTACAGATCATAGCCCCGGGAAAAGGATGTGACCTGCTTGCCGATCTCCAAAAGGACGACCAGCACCGCAAGGATCTTCATCGGGAGCATACGGGTCTCAAAACTTTTCTTGCCGATGGTAACGCGAAGCACCCAGCATAACAGGAGCATCACTGCCAGCGAGGGCAGCACAGAAATTGCGTGTTCTTTTGTCCAAAGCTGCATAACAAAATCTCCTCTTTTTATTTTCCTCCTCTATCTTAACAAATGCTTAATATATTTGCAACTATTTTTTAACGGAGTTTCTATGTTTTACAAAAATATTGTACCGGGACGCTTCCTCTCCCGCCCGAATCGCTTCATTGCCCATATCGAGATCGACGGACAGGACACCGTCTGCCATGTAAAAAACACCGGCAGGTGCAGAGAGCTTCTGACCCCCGGCGCATCTGTCTGGTGCGAAAAATCCGATAATCCCACAAGAAAAACCGGGTACGACCTCATTGCCGTCCAAAAAGGGGCGCGGCTTATCAATATGGACTCCCAAGCCCCCAACAAAGCCGCACAGGAATGGCTTGCAGGCGGCGGACTGGGCAGGATCGAAAACCTCCGGGCAGAGACCTACTACGGAAGCTCCCGGTTCGATTTCTCCTTTGAAAAGGGCGAAAAAAGGTGCTTTTTAGAGGTAAAAGGCGTCACATTAGAAAACGGTGGTATCTGCGCCTTTCCCGACGCACCCACGGAGCGGGGCACGAAACACCTGCGGGAGCTGACCGCCCTTGCAAAAGAGGGCTTTGGCGCCTATGTGCTGTTCGTCATTCAAATGTCCGATGTGTCCTATTTGCACCCCAATGACGATACCGATCCCGTCTTCGGCGCAGCCCTCCGGGAGGCCGCAAAGACAGGTGTCCAAATTCTTGCTATGGACTGCCTTGTGACTTCGGATACTATGACCATCCAAAACCCCGTAGAGGTAAAATTATAAAGGCTGTGGATTTTTCCACAGCCTTTATAATTTCTCCAGTAATTCTTCCAATTCGGTAATGCTTGCAATTTCAAAATCCGGCTTGTTTTCCGGGGGCGCGGTCTTTCCCTTGGGATTGACCCAGCAGGTGTAGATCCCCGCGTTTTTGCCGCCGCGGATATCGGAGCTGAGGCTGTCGCCCGCGATCATCGCTCTTTGGGGATCGAAGTCGTTTATCCGTGCAAAACAGGCATCAAAATAGGCTTTATCCGGCTTATTTGCTCCCATTTCCTCCGAAATAAAAATCTCTTCAAACAGCGGCGCAAGCTTTGCGCTGGCAACTCGACTCTCCTGGACACGGCCGGCGCCGTTGCTGGCAAGGTAGAGCTTATACTTTTTCGAAAGTGCCCTGACCGCTTCCTCCGCGCCGGGCAGGAAATAATGTCCCTCGGAGAGATGGTCCATATACCTTTCCGCCGTGGTCTTCGAGTCTGCCGTCACGCCCAGCGTTTCAAAAAGCTCCTTGAAGCGATGCCAAATCAGCTTTTCCCGTGTGATCTCCCCCAATTCCATCATTTTCCAATGCCGGAGATTGATTTTACTATATAGATTGCAGTTTTCATCTGTCGGTTCTATTCCCGCGCCCGATAAGGTTTTGCGGATCGCCACCGATTCCTGCATATGAAAATCTAAAATCGTATCATCTAAATCGAGAAACAGAAATTCAATCACCGTTTTTTCTCCTCAAGCCGAGGGAAATCGAACACCGACAGCCCCACAGCAGTTCTTTTGTTTATATTTTTCCTTATCTTCCTTGCCTTGCGTCAGCAAGGCTGCGTCATCTGCGCAAAAATCCAAAGCAAAACTCCTTGCTGTGGGGTGCTGCGCAGTTTTGAGATAGCAGCTTTTCGTCAAGACAAGTAAAATCACGAAGGGAATATCCGTCCGATATTTTCGAGGGATTTTCCGCAGTATTGGCGGAAAGCTGCAGCTCAAAACCTATCGGGGTTCGACTTCCCTCGGCTTATGGCATTAGCAATATCCGCAAACTGGGCGATCGACAGCGTCTCACCGCGGACCGTTGCAGGTAGCCCGCAAGATTCAATAATCTCTCCCGCTCCGCTCTTTCCCAGCTCAGGGAATCCGGAGGCGAGACCGTTTTGCAGGGTCTTTCTGCGCATGGCAAAGCTGGCCTTGACCACCCGGAAGAAGGTCGCTTCATCCAAAATTACCCACGGCTTTTCCTGCCGTGTTTTTAAGGTAATGACCGCAGAGGTCACCTTAGGCTGGGGCAAAAAGCACCCGGCAGGCACATCAAATAAAAGCTCCGGCACCGCATAGTACTGGCAAAACACCGTAAAGGCGCTGTAGTCTGCCGTGCCCGGTTTGGCAGCGATCCGCTGCGCAACCTCTTTTTGTACCATAACGGTGACAGATTCAAAGCATCCCGCCTCCAAAAGGGCAGAGAGGATCGGAGAAGTAATATAGTACGGCAAATTGGCGCAGGCCATCGGTCGCAGACCGGCAAATTTCTCTTTCACCAGTGCCGCTACATCTTGCTTGAGTACATCGTCCCAAATGATCTCCAAATTATCAAATTCGCCAACGGTTAGGTCGAGGATCGGCTTCAGCCGCCCGTCTAACTCTACAGCGCAGACCTTTTTCGCCCGGAGACAAAGCTGCTGGGTCAGCGGTCCGATGCCCGGGCCGATCTCCAAAACGCCTGCGGTCTCATCCACACCGGCATCCTCCGCAATTCGCTCCGGTACCCACCGGGAGATGAGGAAATTCTGTCCTTTTGCTTTTGAAAAATGAAAGCCGTGCTCCGCAAGGAGAGGCTTCATAATATGAATATCACAAACATCGATCATAGTCTATCCGCCTTTCTGCCCCAATTATAACAAGGAAATTTCCTTTTTTCAATAAGGATTGACATCGGAATAAAACTATGCTATATTTTTACTGTGAAAGGCTGTGAAAAAGACACATTTCCCTTGTAAGACGCCCAGAGAGGAGCCGATTTTGGTGCAACGGCTCTGCATCCCTGCAATGGAGATACCACTTTTGAGCCGAGGATCGGAAATGATACTCCGGGTACGCCCGTTAAAGCGTCAATGAGTGGCGAAGCAATTCGCAACCAGGGTGGAACCGTGGAATACCTTGTATCCCACCCCTGATTTTTCAGGGGGTGGGTATTTTTTATACCTCTGTCTCCCTAACAAAAAAGGAGGAAAACAAAATGGAAAACGAAAATCTGTACACCTTTGAAAACCCCGAGTACCGCAAGACCTTTTGGCACACCAGCTCCCATGTGATGGCACAGGCTGTCAAGCGGCTGTGGCCTGAGGTACAGCTTGCCATCGGTCCTGCCATCGATGAGGGCTGGTACTACGACTTTGACGCGCCCTTTACCTTCACCCCCGACCATCTTGCTCAGATCGAAGCGGAAATGAAGAAGATCGTCAAGGAGCGCATCCGCATCGAGCGCAGCGAGCTGCCCCGCGCTGAAGCGCTGGCTTGGGCAGATGCCCAAAACGAGCCCTATAAACGGGAGCTGATCGAAGACCTGCCCGAAGGCGAGACCATCTCCTTCTATACCCAAGGCGATTTTACCGATCTGTGCGCCGGTCCTCATCTGGATCACACCGGAAGACTCCGTCATAACGGCTTTAAGCTGACCAAGTCCTGCGGTGCCTACTGGCGTGGCGACAGCAGCCGCAAGATGCTGCAGCGAATCTATGGCATCGGTTTCCCCTCTAAGGACGAGCTGGACGCTTACTTAGAGCGTCAGGCAGAAGCCCTGAAGCGGGATCATAACAAGCTGGGTCGCGAGCTGGAATTCTTCACCACCGTAGAGGAGATCGGTCAGGGTCTGCCCATTCTGCTCCCCAAGGGCGCAAGAGTGATTCAGACCCTGCAGCGCTGGGTGGAAGACGAAGAGCAGAAGCGTGGCTACCTGCTGACGAAGACTCCCTTGATGGCAAAAAGCGACCTGTATAAGATTTCCGGTCACTGGGATCACTATCTGGACGGTATGTTCGTGCTGGGCGACCCTCAGGACGAAACCAAGGAATGCTTTGCTCTGCGCCCTATGACCTGCCCCTTCCAGTATCAGGTCTATCTCAACCGCGCCCGTTCCTACCGTGACCTGCCTATGCGCTTAGGCGAGACCTCTACCCTGTTCCGCAACGAGGACAGTGGCGAAATGCACGGTCTGATCCGTGTCCGTCAGTTCACTATTTCTGAGGGTCACCTTGTACTCCGTCCCGATCAGCTGGAGGAAGAATTCCGCGGCTGTTTGGAGCTTGCCAAGTACTGTCTGGATACAGTCGGTATGCTGGAAAACTGCACCTTCCGCTTCTCCCAGTGGGATCCAGCCCGCGCCGGCATCAAGTACGAGGGTACTGCCGAGCAGTGGGAAGAAGCCCAGCGGGTTATGGGTGAGATCTTGGACAATTTGGGCGTGGAATACTCCGTTGGCATCGACGAGGCCGCTTTCTACGGTCCCAAGCTGGACATTCAGTATAAGAATGTCTTCGGCAAGGAAGACACCATCGTTACCATTCAGATCGATATGCTGCTGGCGCAGAAGTTTGGTATGGAATACACCGACTCCGACGGGCAGAAGAAGACCCCCTATATCATCCACCGCACATCCCTCGGCTGCTACGAGCGGACGCTGGCTTACCTCATTGAGCGTTACGCCGGTGCGCTGCCTCTGTGGATGATGCCCACCCAAGTCAAGGTCCTGCCCATCACCGACCGGACCCACGCCTACGCAAACGAGCTGGTTTCCAAGCTGGACGCCGTTGGCATCCGTGCCGAGAGCGACTGCCGCAGTGAGAAGCTGGGCTACAAGATCCGGGAAGCACAACTGGAAAAGATCCCCTATATGCTTGTCGTCGGCGACCGGGATATGGAAAACGGTACCGTTTCTGTCCGTACCCGCGGCGGCGAGGACTTGGGCGCAATGACCCCCGACGAGTTCATCGCAAAGTGTCTCCTGCAAATCGCAAACAAATCTAAGGAAGTTTAATAATAAAAAGACGAGGCGCAAGCTCCTCGTCTTTTTATTTAGCTTCTTTCATTTCTTCCGGCAATCTGATTTCGCCCTCGATTTCCTCAAACGCCTTAATCTCTTGTCGAAGCAAGTAGAGAATCTCACCGTTTGCAGATCGACCATAATACTTCGAAATATAGTGCAGCTTATAATGCAATGCCGGATCAATCTCAATGCCAATATGTTTATTTTTCTTGTTTCGCATAAATAATCTCCAAAACATCTTGATTTAAGTATATTTTAAGATTAAAATATGCACCGCAACACATAGTATACTTATTTTAAGTATACCTTATTTTATTGGAGGAACTTATACGAATCGCAATCATCGGCTCAAGAGCACTTACCGTGGAAAACCTTTCTGCCTACATCCCCGATTGTAACGAGATTGTATCCGGAGGTGCCAAAGGCATTGATACTTGCGTAGCGGAATATGCCCGCAAAAATAGTATTAAACTCACGGAATTTCTGCCAAACTATCAAAAATACGGACGTGCCGCTCCCATTCGCAGAAACGAAGAAATTGTTGATTATGCAGACAGGGTTATTGCCTTTTGGGACGGCAGTTCCAAAGGAACAATGTCCGTCATCAAATACGCAGAGAAAACAGGAAAGGAATGTCAGGTGATTCTCTGCAAACGCTAAAAGCACCTCTCAAGCGAGAGGTGCTTCATAACTCTTATGCCTTTACTTTTGCCTTTGCGGATCTGTTCTTTAAGATCTGGGGCAAATAGACAATTCCCAAATAGACGGCCAAAATCGGCACAATCATATACATATACCAGTAATCATAAGGGATGACCTGCTTAAAAAGCACCAGCAGCGGATTTGCCGGAACGATGGAGTACATATAATTGACCTGAATCAGATTCCCTGCAGAATCCAGTATATTATTCGCCGCAAGATAAGCGTTCAGCCCGAGATTGCAGAAATGCACACCGGTGTAGATCAGCATAGTAATTACCAAGGTGGACAGGATATATTTCGGATGCTTTTCGATCATTCCCAAGGCAAACAGCAAAATCGGAATGCCGAATTCCAGCACATGGGGGAAATAGTAGAACACAAAGGTCCAGCTATTCAGCTCAAATTCCGCCTGCGCAGTATTCACAACCAGTGCTGCCAGTGCGCCCAAGCACCATACCAGCAGCATATTGCCCAAGGTTTTGCTCCGGGTAAACACTACGATGGGAAGCAAAATGGCATTGATGGAGCAAAGATGCAAGGGTAGATACTCGATGGGCGAGCCCCAAGTTACCAAATTAAAAATAATGGCACCAATGCCGGAGAAGCTAAGTACACCCAAAACAACTGTCCGCGTCTTTTTGGATGCCTTCCGCAAACTGAAATATAGTCCCAAAACGATCAGCGCACCAATAATAAGCGTAGCAATATGTACGATGCCAAAGGAACCCCATTTCATATGATATTTCCTCTCTTTCTCTTCTTTCAAGGTGGATTATATCATTTATCACGGAATATTTCAACTTGTATTTCTATGGGTATTATACCTGGCATCTGCCTCCATTGCAATTTCTCGAAATCTGCGCTATAATACCACTATCCCCACAAAAAGGAGTCTTTTATGCAAAAAGAAAGACGGTATGCACCCATGATCATAGGCGCCTTTCTATTGGTGCTGCTACTGGGCTGTATTTTATATAATGCGTTTTCTGTTCCTTCCAAGAAGCAGAAAATTGCCTATATCCCCTTGGATAACCGGCCTGTCAACCAGGAGCGGATGCATTATCTTGCACAATCAGCAGACATCACCCTCATAATGCCCGAGGAAACGCTTTATCGCACAGCGCTGGATCATATGCAGCCAAATCCCGACGGTTCTACCATTGGCAACCGGGAAGCGCTGCGCCGGTGGCTGCTGCAAACCGACAAGGAATGTGATCATTTTATTATTTCTCTTGACCAAATAACCTCCGGCGGATTGGTTGGCTCTCGGTGGCTTTGCGATGCGGATCTGACCTTGGAATATAGCATGATCGACACCGTGCTGGAGCTATGCAAGACAAACACCGTCTATTTATTCGATACGGTTATGCGGCTAGCACCTACCGTGGGCTATCAGGGCTATTCCTTGGAGGATTACAACGCCCTCCGTGCCTACGGTATGGAAGCGCGAAAGACGCTGCAAGCAGATGCACTTACCGTTGAGAACATCCTCGAAGGCTATTGCCGTACACCGCAGGATGCCCCCATCCCTACAGATATTTCCTCCGCGCAGCTGGCGCAATACCACGCAGCCCGCGCACGAAAGCTTAAGTTGACCGATTATGTACTGCGAAAAGCCGGCAATGATTTACATTTTTTCTATATTGGCATAGATGATTCCTCGCCGCAAAATACAATTCAATCCAACGAGATCAAATACATTAAGTCTCTGCTTGGGCAAAACGGTCTCTTGGGTGCTGGCACAGACGAAATTGCATTATGCTGTCTTGCCCGTATGATTTTGGGCCTATATCACATCGAGGTACCCCTTCAGGTAACCTATTTTGGTGGCGGTGAAAAGGCACCTGCCGACGGTTATGACATTGGAACATTAGAAGAAAGTATGCAAAAGCATTTGGATATTTTCCCTGTCAAAAAGGCAGAAAACGGTTTGCAGGTCCTTTGTCTCACCCGCGGAAGCAGCGACACGGATCGCCGCGCCTTGCTTGCAAGGCTCAAAGCCAATCAAAGCGCACGCATACCAACGGTCCTGATCGATGCTTCGGAAGATCCTGAAATATTGGCGCAGCAATTCATAACAGATACATCTTTGGACATCTGTCAGTTGCTTGGCTATTCCAGCTGGAATACTGCCGCAAACGCCATCGGTCTCGCCCTTTCGCAAGGTGTCGCCCGTTATGCTTATCTGTCGGCAGTAGACTGTGCATCCCAAAATGCAAACGAGGGTTTTTTGCGCGCCATCACCTTTTCCTACATCAAAGACATCAGTTACAAAAGCATCCATCCCACATTAGAGGAATTTTTAAGCTTTGAACACCCCTGCTCTCCCACGAATATCCTGCAGCGTCTGAACCGGGGAAAAATCATAAACTCCCTGAGAGATTTTTCTGTAATATCACCGGGCAGGATTTCTATAGCCAACCTCCGTTCGCCGTGGGATCGTACATTTGAAATGTGCTTTGACATCTATATCTCATAAAATCAATAAAAGAACACCGCAGTTTTTTATCTGCGGTGTTTTTCTCCCTTGACAAACGGGTACTGCCGTGCTAAAATAGCGGAGCAACTGCATATCTTTATCGATTCGGAGTGATACCCAAGAGGCCGAAGGGGCTCCCCTGCTAAGGGAGTAGGCGTCTAAACAGCGCGCGAGGGTTCAAATCCCTCTCACTCCGCCAATAAAAAGACCACCCATCGGGTGGTCTTTTTATTGGCATTGGTATTTATGTGAGAGGGATTTGAAAGGCCGGCCTTGCCGCAGGCAAGGTAACCAAGTGTCCGGTGGACATTTGGTTAGGCCGTGGGAAAATCCTATGATTGACGGATGCATCCGGCAGGATGTGGACGGCAATCATACCTGCGGGATAAATACATCTTGCGGTAAGAAGCGACCACCCGATGGGTGGTCTTTTTGTTATCTTTGGTATTTATGTGAGAGGGATTTGAAGACCTAAAATGCAATATGCCAGTGGCATATTGCTGACACCAGTGCAAACACTGGTGGCTACCTTGCATTTTTGCTTTTGGCAAAAATGAAACAAATCCCTCCTCACATTCAGCCAAGATAAGAGAACTTTCTATTCTGTTGTGAAATTCATAGCTTTGTGATATAATCAGATCGAAAAACTTGAATTTTGTGAGGAGCAAAGTATGTTACGATTAGAGAGAATTAACGGAAAGAATGTGTGGGATATTCTCGAATTGAAAGTAGCGAAAGAACAAGAGGGTTTTGTTGCAAGTAATGATGTAA
>SVLZ01000027.1 GCA_015067665.1 Oscillospiraceae bacterium
TAATGTGATGAGTGTACCGTGCATGATCGTAAACGAGGATAAGGTGTTTTTTGGGAAAAAGAATATATCACAGATTCTTGAGGTCCTTCTTAAGTAATCAATATACAATGAACGGCAAACACCCCGTCTTTTTGTGAAGACGGGGTGTTGTTATAGGCGCTTATGCGCTAATAGGATGCCAATGCGAATGAGATTGGCTGCATAAAGGAGAAGCTGCAGAAAAAGGGAGTAAAGACGAAAAATGCGTACAGGCACATCAGTAACCCCTAATTCATATAATTAGACGATGCCGTTATGGAGAGGGCAGAATAGCGATCGTCTGCCTGCCTGTGTCAAATTGCGTCGAAAACACATATGATATGGTACAAACTGAATATGAGGAGGGGTAATATTGAACAGATACAATGGCTTCGATGACAGGAACTGTGGCGCCCAATTCGATGATAATTCATGTAAACGCCACTATCCAAAAGAGTATGGCTGCACGGATCGGGAGCAATGTTGCTGCTGCACAAATTGTCCGCCGGGACCTGCAGGCCCACAGGGTCCGGTTGGTCCGAGAGGTCCGGCTGGTCCCCAGGGAATTCCGGGAGTCAGAGGCCCAGTAGGTCCTCGAGGGCCTGAAGGCATAGCCGGTCCTGTTGGTCCTCAGGGACCCGTCGGTGAAACTGGTGCGATCGGTCCTCAGGGTCCCGCCGGTGTAGCCGGACCCGCCGGTCCCCAAGGTCCCGCCGGTGTAGCCGGTCCTGTTGGACCACAAGGTCCAACGGGCGAAGCGGGTCCTGTAGGCCCTCAGGGTCCCGCCGGTGTAGCCGGACCTGCCGGCCCCCAAGGGCCTGCCGGTGTTGCCGGTCCTGTTGGGCCACAAGGTCCAACGGGCGAAGCGGGTCCTGTAGGTCCGCAGGGTCCTGTAGGTGAAACCGGTCCTGCAGGTCCACAAGGTCCTGTTGGTGCTACTGGTCCCGTAGGTCCGCAGGGTCCTGCAGGTGAAACCGGTCCTGTAGGTCCGCAGGGTCCTGTAGGTGAAACCGGTCCTGTCGGTCCCCAAGGTCCTGTTGGTGCCACTGGTCCTGTAGGTCCGCAAGGGCCTATCGGCGAAACCGGACCCGCTGGTCCTCAGGGACCGGCCGGTGGTATTCTGAACTATGCAGATTTCTTCGCGTTAATGCCGCCGGATAACTCTGCAACAGTTGCACCTGGTACGGATGTTAGTTTCCCGCAGGACGGACCCAACAGCGGCTCTGGGATCGCTCGGTCCGGACCCACTTCCTTTACCTTAGCAGAGATCGGTACCTATCTGGTACTGTTCCAGGCAAGCGTGACTGAGGCTGGACAGCTGATTCTAACCTTAAATGGCGAAGATTTATCATATACAGTAGCAGGACGCGCAACAGGAAGCTCACAAATCGTTGGAGCGGCGATTGTGGAAACAACTGTTACAGGCTCCGTTTTGACAGTACGAAATCCGGAAGGAACCGCTGCAGCACTGACGATCACGCCTCTGGCAGGCGGAACTCGACCCGTATCCGCACACTTGGTAATTATGCAAATACAATAACCTATAGATGATCACAGCACCATTCCAAACCGGAATGGTGCTGCTTTTTAATCTGGACTATTTTCGAATTACGTACTGAGCAGCAAGACACCCTGTTCCCACATGAACCGTAAAAAGGCGGGGGTACAATATACCTGCTGCATTGGGCTTTTCTTGGTAGTTCATTTTTTATGCGTTTCTTAGATTAATTGTTATGAAGGGATTCGAGACTTAGCTCAGCTGCCAGCTTGAAAAGGGCGTCTGCCAGCACCTTTTCCAGGGGCAATTGCGCGGCTGCGGCAACCTTCGAGTAGAATAGCGCCACAGAGGGATCTAAAAGCAATGTAACTTGCACCATAAAATGCCTCCTGCAGGCAGATAATAGTTTATTTCATCCTATGCAAGGTCTTGACAGGTGTGCTAAAATAGATAAATGGAATAAAGCGAAAAAGAGGTTAGGATTATGGCAAAAGATAAGAAGGTCGAACAGATCACCGATATGGAGGTAGACTTTGCCCAATGGTTTACCGACGTATGTAAGAAAGCCCAGCTTATTGACTATTCTTCCATTAAGGGTGTATTCATTTACCGCCCCTACGGTTATGCAATTTGGGAGAACATCCAGCGGATTATGGATGCAGAGTTTAAGAAGCAGGGCGTTGAGAACGTCTATATGCCTCTGCTGATCCCGGAGAGCCTTCTGCAGAAGGAAAAGGACCACGTAGAGGGCTTCGCTCCCGAGTGCGCTTGGGTCACTATGGGCGGCAATGAGCCGCTGGAAGAGCGTTATGCGATTCGTCCCACTTCTGAGACGCTTTTCTGCGAGCATTTTGCAAATGTTTTGCAGTCTCACCGTGATCTGCCTATGAAGTATAATCAGTGGTGCAGCGTGCTCCGTTGGGAGAAAACAAGCCGTCCCTTCCTGCGCCATAGAGAGTTTTTGTGGCAGGAGGGTCACACCATCCACGCCACCGCAGAGGAGGCCAAGGCCTTTACCGAGACAATGCTGAACGTCTATGCCGACTTCTGTGAGAATGTGCTTGCAATGCCCGTTACCCGCGGTCAGAAGACCGATAAAGAGAAATTTAACGGCGCAGAGGCTACCTACACCATCGAGTGTATGATGCACGACCGGAAGGCGCTGCAGGCAGGTACTTCCCACTACTTTGGCGATGGCTTTGCCAAGGCCTTCAATATTGAGTTTACCGACAAGACCAACCAGAAGACCAACCCCCACGAGACTTCTTGGGGTGTTTCCACCCGCTTGATCGGCGGCATCATTATGACCCACGGCGACAATAACGGTCTTGTTCTGCCGCCTAAGGTCGCACCTATTCAGGTTATCATCCTGCCCATTGCTCAGCATAAGGAGGGCGTTTTGGAGGCTGCAAATGGCCTGAAAGACCGTCTTGTGAATGCCGGCTTCCGGGTAAAACTGGACGACTCCGATAACTCTATGGGCTGGAAGTGCGCCGAGTACGAAATGAAGGGCGTACCGCTGCGTGTGGAGTGCGGCCCCCGTGATCTCGAGAACGGTCAGGTGGTACTTGTCCGCCGTAACGATGGCGAAAAGACCGTTGTCAAGCTGGAGGATCTGGAGACTGCTGTGGCAGAGCAGCTGGAACTGGTACACAGTGGTATGTTCGCTAAGGCTAAGAAGAACCTTGAGGATCATATCTATGAAGCACACAGTGTGGAAGAAGCCAAGGCATTGCAGGATGCAAACGGCGGCTTCATTAAGACCATGTGGTGCGGCGAGCTGGAGTGCGAAATGAAGATGAAGGAAGTGGCCGGTATGTCTTCCCGCTGCATCCCCTTCGCACAGGAAAACTTGGGCGAGACCTGTGCTTGCTGCGGTAAACCCGCCAAGAAGATGATCTACTGGGGCGTAGCCTATTAAGAATACAAATTTACGGAGCGATGGGAAACCACCGCTCCGTTTTTATGCTTGTCATATACCTTCGTACAACATTGTAGGGGAGGCGTTTCGCCTCCCGCTTACGCGGGGAACCCGTCCTCTACGCGTTGTATGAGGTGTGGTTATTCTTTTGCTTTAATGATCTTCACTGGCTTGATGGCCTTGATCTTCAGCATCGGGGTGATGAGGGAAATGGCAGAAAGGGCAAAGACAAGCAGGCAGTTTGTAAGCGCTACCTTTGGCATAAACACAAAGAAATCAAGGTCTAATACGATTTGCTTGGGTACAAGCTGCTGCATAGACTGGAACAGCACGTCGTTGGCAAAATCGATAAAGAAATAATAGCCAACAGTGGAAAGTCCTGCAGTCAGCAGCGCCACAAGGAACACCTGCAAACCGAAGACGATGACGATGGCACCGTTCTTCGTGCCAAGGGCTTTCGTTCTCCGCAGATTGAGGGATAGGGCGATATTATCATAGACTGTAAGCTCGTCAATGAGATGATAGTCCTGGAAGATAAAACCGATATGAGTATTGCGGTAATTACAGAATGCCTTTTCCCGGAACTTGGAGAGGTTATTTCCGTCTACAGTAATACTGCCGGAGGTGATGCTGTCCAGTCCACCGATCAAATTCAGAAGGGTAGACTTGCCACTGCCACTCTTACCGAGAACAAACACTAAGCCGCTATCCGGCAGGGTCAGGTTAATGTCCTTTAATGCGTGGCATTTCTTCCGTTTTTTGGACTTATAAATCTTATTTAAGTGCGATATTTCGATCATAAAAATCCCTCGAAAAATAGAATAAAACCATTATAAATCATCTATCCCATATTGTAAGGCACAGCTTCGAATTTTATTATAGGGCGGGGGTGCTCCCACCGTTTTAGCGCGTTGGTAATCGGCGGCAGGAGCAGGCTCCAGTCCTACATCCATTTCCAAAGACACATCAGAAAGGTAAGGCGGAAGGTAATGCGGTGCCTTTCGGTTGACAGAAAGGGCGATTTCGTGTATAATGTCCCTGATTGTGTGATGGGGAGGGGAAGAAATGCGACGCAGAGCACTGTTTCGATTCGGTATTGTTTTGGCTGTGGCAATTGTTGTTGTCCTTCTGCTTTCTATCATTAAATGGTCCGGTGGAAAGCAGGATCTGTATACCGTAACCGCACAGCAATGGGAAGCAGCCCTTGGTGATGCAGCGCATATCCAAACCATTTACAGAAATGTTACTGTGGAAATTGCAGACGGAACAAATGCTGAGCCGATGCTTCTTGCAACGGCAGGCGGCGGTATTATGCTGGATTCTGCGGCTATTGACCGGAAGCTTATTTGTGTTCCTTCGGATTCTGGCTTTATTAGCTACATATGGCAGTACTCTACAGCAAAGTGGGAAACCTATGATGGAAAAGTAGGCGGTGTGGACGACCTCCTGACTAAGAAGCTTCCGGATTATGTAGATACTGCGATGGCAGGTCTTCAGGGTGAGTTTGGTAATGCTACCTACGATTCGGAAGAAAGATGTTATAGAATTACCTCCCAAAAACCCGGCTCAGGCGAGAAGGAACCTACAACGATGCATTGTAGAGTATACTTTGAGGACGGCAAGCTTGTGAAATTAGCGACGGAGATTACCGGTCAGGAAGCTTTGATCGTGCGCCTTTATGATATCGGCAAGACGATTGTTACCGCTCCGCAAATTGAGGAAGTGCCGGATGAAACCGCGCAATAACCAATTAAGTTAAATTTTCTTTGATAGTAAGGGGATTCCTTATGAGTTATTACAATTATAACAGTCCATCGGAACAGAGTGATAAGATCCAGCTCTCGGATCACTTCTCCCACAAGCGGCTGGTGCGTTTTGCGGCGCCGTCCATCATTATGATGATCTGTACCAGTATTTTTGGTGTGGTCGACGGATTCTTCGTCTCCAACTATGTTGGCAAAACTGCGTTTGCAGCTGTTAACCTGATCCTGCCGTTTTTGCAGATCATTGGCGGTATGGGTGTTATCCTCGGTGCTGACGGCAGTACCCTGATTGCCCGTGCTTTGGGCGCCGGTGAAAAAGATAAGGCCGGTCGTTACTTTACGATGACAATGATCATAACCTTGATCGGCGGTCTTTTGTTTACAGTGGTGGGTCTGATCGCGCTTCGTCCAATTGCTTATCTTTTGGGCGCCACGGAAGAAATGATTGAGGACTGTGTTTCTTATGGCAGTATTTGCTTGATTTTTAACACAGTATATCTTGCCCAGCGTGTGCTGGAAGAGTATCTGATCGTTGCAGAAAAGCCTCGCTTTGCGCTGAAGATTATGCTGATCGCAGGCGTTGCCAATATTTTCCTGGATCTCATTTTTGTGCACCCCGCATTTTTGAATATGGGTGTAGTTGGTGCGGCAATTTCTACAGGTATCTGTGAGCTGGCAACTGCAGTGGTGGCACTTTCCTGGTTTATCAGCCGACATAACCGAACTCCCTTGCGCTTCAGACCGACGCGTCTTGAGTGGAATGTTTTGAGAAGAGCCGGTATTACAGGCTCCGCAGATACAATTTCTTCTCTGTCGGCTTCTGTGATCGGCTTGCTCTACAATATGCAGTTGATGCGTTATGCCGGTGAGGACGGTGTGGCAGCATACGGTGTTGTGATGTACGTATCTTTCCTGTTTACAGCAGTATTCTCCGGCTATTCGGTAGGCACCTCTCCAATTATGGGCTATCACTACGGTGCCGGAAACCGCGCAGAAATGCGTAACGTTTTGAAAAAGAGCCTTACGATGTTAGCGGGAGCTGCCGGTGTCTTGGTAGTTATCATAAGCCTGCTGGCAAGACCTTTCTCTGCCATCTTCGTTGGCTACGACTGGAAGCTGTTAGAGCTGACAACGCGGGCATTCGTTCTTTGCATGATTCCTTATCTTGTGATGTGGTTCAATATATACCTTTCCGCTGTGTTTACGGCACTGGACAAAGGCCCGATGGCAGCTGTACTGACTGCGTTCCGCGTTATTGTATTTCCGGTTGTGTGCATCATCGTAATGCCGATGCTGCTGGATCTGGATGGTGTGTGGCTGGCATTAACCGGTGCGGAGGTTATGGCTTTTGTGGTGATTGGTATTGCTTTCCTGACGCAAAAGCATAAATTCAGATGATATGTAGGTAGAAAAATAGGAGTACCATTATTATGGGTAACAAGCTTTGTAGAGAGAAAAAACAGAATAAGCGATTTGCCCTCCCGCAATGGCATAAGGTGGTTTTGTTCCTCGTTGTGTATGACGCTTTTGTAATGGCGATTTCCTATTTCTTGGCGCTGTGGATCCGTTTTGACTGCCAAATGTCAGAAATACCGGAAGTATATTTGACGGCATGGTTGTCTTTTACACCCATTTATACCATTTTGAGTTTCCTGGTATTTTGGAAACTCCATCTATATCAGAGCATTTGGCGTTTCGCAAGTTATACAGAACTTAAGAGAGTCATTTATGGTTCTGTTATCACTGCGGTTTTGCACACAGTGGGCATTACGGTACTGTTTAAGCGGATGCCGATATCCTATTACATGATCGGCACAACGGTACAGTTCATTTTGGTACTTTCCGTTCGGTTTTCGTATCGGTTTGTGAATCTGGAACGCACGACCCGTGAGAAGCTGTTGACGGAGAGAAAGGGCGATCACGTTATGCTCATCGGTGCCGGTTCGGCAGGACAGATGGTTTTGCGGGATCTGCACAGTAACCCCGAAGTGAATAGCCGTGTGTACTGCATTATCGATGATGACCCTAAGAATTGGGGTCGTTACATTGAAGGCGTGCCTGTGGTTGGCGGTCGGGATGACATTTTGGAAAATGTGGAAAAATACGAGATCGATAAGATTTTCTTAGCGATCCCCAGTGCAACAGCGATCCAGCGTAAAGAAATTTTGGAAATCTGCAAGGAAACCGAGTGCGAGACAAAGAATTTGCCCAGACTCTCGGATTTGGTAGCGGGAAGAGTCACAGTTAGTTCTCTTAAAGATGTTAACGTGGAAGATCTGCTTGGAAGAGAACCGGTAATGGCTAATATGTACGCAATTCGCAAGTTTATTTCCGGAAAGACCGTTCTTGTAACCGGTGGCGGTGGGTCTATCGGAAGCGAGCTTTGCCGTCAGGTGGCGCAGAATAAACCCAAAAAGCTGATTGTGTTTGATATTTACGAAAACAATGCCCACGCAATTGGTTTAGAACTGCGGGACAAGTACCCGGATCTGGATCTTGAGGTTTTGATCGGCTCCGTCCGTGACAGCAAGCGCATCAATCAGGTTTTTGCAAAATATAAGCCTGATATTGTCTACCATGCAGCTGCCCATAAGCACGTGCCTCTTATGGAGGACAGCCCATGTGAGTCGATCAAAAATAATGCTATAGGCACATACAAGACTGCCTATGCAGCAATGACAAACGGCTGCAGACGTTTTGTGCTGATTTCTACCGATAAGGCCGTAAATCCCACAAACATTATGGGTGCTTCCAAGCGGCTGTGTGAGATGATCATTCAGTCTTTTGATAAGAAGATTCGGGACGGTAAATTCTCTGATCTCCGCCCAATCCAGAATCACACAGAAGATGGTGAAAACACGCCAAAACGACGCAAAAGGGTTCGGACGAGATTTGTAGCGGTTCGCTTTGGCAATGTACTGGGAAGTAACGGTTCTGTCATTCCAAGATTTAAGGAACAGATTGCAAAGGGCGGTCCTGTTACGGTTACGCATCCGGATATTATTCGGTATTTTATGACAATACCTGAAGCGGCAACCCTTGTTTTGCAGGCCGGTACTTATGCCAACGGCGGAGAGATTTTTGTGCTGGATATGGGTCAGCCTGTGAAGATCGACACGCTGGCACGAAACTTGATCCGTCTATCGGGACTGCAGCCGGATGTGGACATCCCAATCGTTTATACAGGTCTGCGTGTTGGCGAAAAGCTCTATGAGGAAAAGCTGATGTCGGAAGAAGGCCTGCGGACCACACCGAATAAGCGTATCCATATCGGCAGTCCGGTGCCATTCGATACGGATGTCTTTATGGAGCAGTTGCAGAAGCTGATGGAAGCGGCTTATGAGGGCAGGGAAGACGTTATGTGCGACCTTGTTGCCAAGGTCGTGCCCACTTATCACCCGGAAATTGTAAAGGACGACGAGCATCAGGTGAAAGCGTATCAATAAGGAATAGCGACCCAAGGGCAGTGCGGCAAAGCAATATGCTGGTTTTGAACAGTTTATTCCATCTAACGTTATAAAAAACTCCCGGAATGCGTCAGCATTCCGGGAATCTTCTTATCCAAATACTTCTGCTGCTGCAACGGTGCGAAATACCTCTTGGGTGATCTTATCTCTGCCGTAGACATCCAAAAAACGCTCCCGGTATGCATCGGTCTTCAAATTAAATTGCAGGGACCACATTCCCCAGAAAAGATCTACGTGTCGATCACCGACACCGGCATTATCCAAATCGATGAAGGCAGAAAACTGCCAGTTATCCAACATAATATTGGGAAGACAGTAATCCCCGTGCAGGAGGGTGTCCGATTGCAGATACCTACCGTTTGCTTCCAGTTCCTGCCAAGCTTCCTCTGCAGTGGCGTAGCCCCAATTGTCGGGAAACAGACTGCTGTCGTAATTCTTGTGGTGAAAGTTATGGATGGTAGTGGAAAGATAGTCCCTTGTTCGATCAGCAACCGGGCAGTTAGCGGTATCGCTTTCGTGAAGCATTCGCAAAAGCTGCGCTGTGGTGTCACATAGCTTTTTGGGATCGTCTGTGTACATCGATAAGAGGCAATCTTCGCCCTTTGCGCGGAGGGTCAGCATCCAATCCTCTGTGTAACTTTCGTAGGCTAAGACCTCAGGTGCAAGATTCTTAGAGGAAAAGAAGGCAGTCATTGCGGCTTCGTTTTTTAGTGTGCCTTTGGGTGCCTTCTTCAGAAAATAACCGGGCCCTTTATCCAAAAACCATACCTGTGCAGTTTTGGAACAGCTGCTGTCAAATGCGGCTGCACCATCCAAAAAGGAGTGAAATGCTGCGGGAATGTCTGCTTTTGTAAGGATTGCCGGCTTTTTTTGCATATATTACACCTTCTTTAAGTTTTCTTTTTAGGCGTTATCTGGGATAAAATGACTGCTGCAAATACAAGCACACAACCGGAAATTTCCCAAGGCGTCATTGTCTCGTGGAGGATCAGCCAGCCACAAAGCACCGCCACGACGCTCTCTAAGCTCATAATAATGGAAGCGGAATTGGACTCGACCCGCTGCTGACCCAGCACTTGTAGGGAATAGGCAACACCGGATGAGAGAATACCGGCGTAGAGCAGGGGAATGCTGCAATTCAGGATTCCGGAAAGACTGACATCTTCCGTCAGCATCATAAACCCGGACAGGATACCACATACAAGACATTGGATGCAGTTAAGGCGCAGACCGTCCAGCCCATTTCCTAACCGTTCCACAAAGGTGATTTGGAAGGCAAAAGCCAGTGCTGAGCCGAGGAGCAGCAGATCGCTGGTGCGGATGGAGGTCACACCTACACAGCTAAGTAAGTATAGTCCTGTTACCGACAGTATAATGCTGATGACCACATTGACAGTTGGTTTCTTTCCAAGGAAAATACCAAGCACAGGCACTAAGACCACATAAAGGGCAGTCAGAAAGCCGGCTTTTCCTGCATCGGTATCCACAAGCCCCACCTGCTGCAAGCCTGCTGCTACGAAAAGTGCAATGCCGCACAGTGTACCGCCGACCCATAGCTTTTTGGTGCACCATTTGCGGACATAGTTTTTTACATCCCGTGCTTCGAACACCGCTATTACCGGAAGCAGAAAGACGACCGCCAAGGCACAGCGAAGCGCCAAAAAGGTAAAAGGACCTACGGAATCCATACCTACGCTTTGGGCAATAAATGTACTGCCCCAAATAAGCACGGCAACAATGAGATATATGTTGCCGGTCAGTTTTTCTCTCATTTCTATCACCGAGACAAATCTAACATAAATCTGCCGCAAATGCAACATTGCATTTTAAGGAGGGGAGTGGTATAATACAGAAAATCCACTTTTTGGAGGTTAACACCATGGAAAATATGGAAAAGCTGCCCCAGCGCAGCGAGGTATTAAAGGAAAACACTTGGGCAACGGAGGATATGTATATATCCGATGAAGCTTGG
Source organism: Oscillospiraceae bacterium (assembly GCA_015067665.1). GTDB lineage: Bacteria > Bacillota > Clostridia > Oscillospirales > Oscillospiraceae > Faecousia. The sequence goes on from SVLZ01000027.1 coordinate 10,640, forward strand.
GAGCAGGAATTATCTACCATTCAGGCGGACAAGGAGGCGCTTGCTGCCTTTGCAGGTAAATTGGGCGAGAGCGGTGCGTCTCTTTGCTCCTATCTTACCCGTATGGAGCAGACCAATGTAAAGCTGGAGCTGCTGGCAAACTACTGTATGCGAAAAGCAGATGAGGATACCCGGAATGCCGTCTATCAGGCGATGAGCGGTAAATTTATGTCCGAGGTGGTGGCGCTGAGCACTGCCATTAGCTTCGAGACTCCCGAGATTATGGCCATCGATGACGAGACTTTGGATAAGTTCTATGCCGATTGTCCTGATTTGGAGCGCTACCGCCGGTATCTTACGGATATGCGGCGGCTGAAAGCGCACACCCTCTCCGCCGCAGAGGAAAAGCTGCTGGCAGCTGCCGGCGATATGGCGGCTGCGCCGGATAATATCTACGGTATGCTGGCAGATGCAGACCTGACCTTCCAAGATGCCATTGACAGGGAAGGCAATGCCCATCCGCTTTCCCAGAGCACCTTTATTTCCTATCAGGGCAGTGAGGACCGTGAGCTGCGGAAAAGCGCCTATGATAACCTCTATGCAGGCTTCGGTGCCTTCCGCAATACCGCTGCCGCTACCTTAAATGCACAGAATAAGAAGCTGAAGTTCTTTGCAGATGCCCGGCATTACGGCTCTACCTTGGAGGCCTCTCTGTCTCGCACCAATGTACCGGTGGCGGTCTATGAGAACCTGATTGAAGCGGTTCACAATAACTTAGACAAAATGCACCGTTATGTCCGCCTGAGAAAAAAGCTTTTGGGTGTGGACGAACTGCATTTTTATGATGTATATGCAAACCTCGTTTCCGGTGTCGATAAGAAGATTCCCTATGAGGAAGCCAAGCAGACCATTTTTGAGGCACTTGCACCCTTAGGTAATGACTACCGTAAGATCCTGATGGAAGGTTTTAATAATCGCTGGGTGGACGTTTACCCCAACGAAGGCAAGCGCAGCGGTGCTTACTCCGCAGGTGCTTCTGTCCATCCCTATGTGCTGATGAACTATACCGGCACGCTGGACAGTCAGTTTACCCTCGCCCACGAAATGGGTCACGCACTCCACTCCTACCATTCCAATAAGTATCAAAATCCCATTGATGCAGACTATGTGATCTTTGTGGCGGAAGTGGCATCCACTTGTAACGAAGCGCTGCTGATGGAGTATCTGCTGGGTAAAACCACCGATAAGAAGGAGCGTGCCTATCTCATTAACCACTTTATGGAGCAGTTTAAGGGCACACTGTATCGACAGACTATGTTTGCTGAGTTTGAGCTGATTCTCGGCAAGCTGACCGCGGAGGGCAAAACCCTGACTGCAGAGCTGCTGTGCGATGAATACCGGAAGCTGAACGAACTCTACTTCGGACCTGATATGGTGGTGGACGAGCAGATCGCGCTGGAATGGGCAAGAATCCCGCATTTCTACTACGATTACTATGTGTTCCAGTATGCCACCGGTTATTCTGCCGCCATCGCCCTGTCCCGCCGCATCCTGAAAGAGGGCGAGAGCGCTGTTGCCGATTATATTAACTTCCTATCCGGCGGCTGCTCCAAGAGCCCCATCGAGCTGCTGCGGGACGCAGGTGTGGATATGGAAAGCCCCGCCCCCGTGGAGCAGGCACTCCAGCTCTTCGGCGAGCTTCTTGACGAGATGGAAAGCTTGGTGGAGGAATGATCTATATACCTACCCTCCACACCTTTGCGATGAACAATGTCTTTACCGGCTCTCACGGAAGGCTTCGTTTCCGCATCGTGCCGAACGTGGCAAAGCTCCCCGGCAGCAAAGAGGTGGATATGGAAAACAGTAGCATTGAATGTGCCTACTGGTTTGGACCATTTTGCTACGAAAAAAGCTCAGTCGAGGATACGCAAGTCTTTCCTATGAGTGACGATGGCCGCGCCGCTATGAAACAGTGGCTTGAAAGTAAAATCTAAATAGAAAATCCCCCTCATTCGAGGGGGATTTTCGCTGTTGTGGAAAATATTGATTTTTTTATAGTGTTATGTTACAATTTACTTGGAGATCCCAATCATAACGAAGGAGGAATATACTATGAAAAAAGTACGTATGCTTTCTATGTTCTTTGCTGTCTGCCTATTGGTTGCTGTACTGGTCTTCCTTTTGCCCGCAAAGGTGCAGGCAACTGCTTCCGGCACTTGTGGTGATAATCTTACTTGGGTGCTGGACGATAACGGCACACTCTCAATCTTCGGTACCGGACCGATGTATGAGGATAGATATTATGGGCAGCCTTGGAGCGGTCTTACGATCAATAAGGTCGTGTTTTCTGAGGGAATTACTACCGTTGCGCCCTATGCCTTTTCAGGTCATATCGAGCTGAAGGAGGTCATCCTGCCTAAGACGTTGGAGCGGTTTGATGAATTTGCCTTTATGGACTGCACCGGGCTTACAGAAATTATTATCCCCGAAGGTGTCACTAGTATCGGCCATAGTGCGTTTTTCGGATGCTCTAAGCTGACAGAGGTTACCATTCCCGATAGTGTAAAGACCATCAGCACCGGTGCCTTTACGCGTTGCTCCAATTTGGAAAGTGTCACCATAGGCACAGGTGTGGAAAGAATTGACAGCTCAGCCTTTGTACCCACGAATTTAAAGACGGTTTATATTTCGGATATGGAGGCATGGTGCCGAATCCGGTTTGAAGATTTCTCGGCAAATCCTATGTACGAGAACGTCAAGCTTTATCTATGCGACCAGCTTGTAACGGAAGTGACGATTCCTGAGGGCATTACATCCTTGGAATATACATTTAGCGGTTATAAAGAGCTTACCTATGTGCATATGCCCGAGAGCCTGAAAACCATTGGCAACGGCACTTTTTCCGGCTGCGCCAAGCTGGAAGGTATCCATATCTCCAATAGCGTCACGACCATTGGCGAGTATGCCTTTGACGGTTGTTCCGCGCTTAGGGATGTCTACCTTTCTAAAAACCTGAAGGATATGGCTTTTTCTGCCTTTGGTAATTGCAAGAGCCTGACGGAGATTACGATCCCTGACGGGATGAAGACAATTGCGAACGCTGCCTTCCATGGCTGCGATCAGCTTAAGACGGTGACCCTGCCTGATGGCATAGAAATGGTTTATGGCAATGCTTTCGCCGACTGTGTTTCTTTGGCTGTGGTAAACCATAAGGGTACCCGGGCAGATTGGGAGAAGATCACCTTTGAAGAAGGCAACGAATACTTGCGCTACACCAAGCGAACAGATGGTTATACCGGCTGTACCCATGGGTGGAATAGCGGTGTGGTGACGAAGAATGCTACCTGCAGCGCATCCGGTCAGCGGAATTATACTTGTACGCTCTGCGGCGCTACGCGAACTGAAAAGCTTCCGAAGCTGCTTCATACATGGAACACAGGGGCACAGACGCTGACACCTACCTGTAAGGACGAGGGAGAGATGACCCATAAATGCACCGCTTGTCAGGCTGTTTGGACTGCTGCGATTCCCCGTCTTACTACCCATACCTACAGTGCCGCCGTGGAAATGCAGGCACCTACTTGCAAGGCATATGGTGTTATGACCGAGATTTGCAACGAATGCGGTCATATGAAAAATGAACTGCTCCCGGTAAGCAATACCCATGATTATGCGGATGGTCAATGTACGGTCTGCAACGCAGAGGACCCGAACTATGTGCCGCCCACTGAGCCGGTCACAGAGGATCGTGGAGAGTCTGACAATTTGTTTACTTATCTCTTTGGAGCGATCCTTGCGGCACTGAGAATGTTCTTTGCAATCTTTGGTATCATAATTTAATGCGCCTACGAAGAATCGTGATCGGCATTTGGAAAAATTGCAGATTTGTCACAAAAATATTGACTTTTTCGTTTAATATGATAGAATATCACCGATATGCAAATGCATTGCGGAAACCAAGCAGTTTTTGCCCACAAAGCGAGAGGGGAAATGGTGTAAGCCCCTTTGGTAGCGAAATTGCAAGCCACTTCCAAGCGGCCCGGGATGACCGGGACGGGTGCTCCCGTTACAGAGCGTCTAAGATACCGCTTTTGCGGTGAATTAGGGTGGTACCGCGATCTTTTCGCCCCTACTTTTGTAGGGGCGGTTTTTAATTTTATGGAGGTTATTTTTTTATGGCAAAGTATTATGGACTTAATGAACTGCGTGAGATGTTCCTCTCCTTCTTTGAGAGCAAGGATCATCTGCGCCTTCCCAGCTTTTCCCTGATCCCGCAGAACGATGCGTCTCTTCTTCTCATCAACTCCGGTATGGCACCTATGAAGCCTTACTTTAAGGGTGAGGTAGAGCCCCCTCGCCGTCGTGTCTGTACCTGCCAGAAGTGCATTCGGACCGGTGATATTGAGAATATTGGTAAGACCGCCCGTCATGGCACCTATTTTGAAATGCTGGGCAACTTCTCCTTCGGTGACTATTTTAAACGGGAAGCTATCCATTGGAGCTGGGAGTTCCTGACGGAGGTAGTAGGCCTTGAAAAGGACCGTCTTTTCCCCTCTATCTACGAAAATGACGAGGAAGCCTTTGAAATCTGGAACAAGGAGATTGGCATTGCGCCTGAGAACATCTTCCGCTTCGGTAAGAAGGACAACTTCTGGGAGCACGGCTCCGGTCCCTGCGGCCCTTGCTCCGAAATTTACTACGATCGTGGCGAAAAGTATGGCTGTGGCAGCCTTGAGTGTACTGTCGGCTGTGAGTGCGACCGCTACATCGAGGTGTGGAACAACGTTTTCTCCCAGTTCGATAACGACGGCAATGGCAACTACACCGAGCTGGCACAGAAGAACATCGATACTGGTATGGGTCTGGAGCGCTTGGCGGTTGTCTGTCAGGATGTTAATAGCCTTTTTGATGTCGACACCGTTATGAACATTACTCGCCACGTGACCAAAATCACCGGTGCACAGTACGGTCAAAGTGCAAAGACTGACGTGAGTTTGCGCGTTATCACTGACCATATCCGCGCATCAACCTTTATGATTGCTGACGGTGTGCAGCCCACCAATGAGGGTCGTGGCTACGTGTTGCGCCGCCTGCTTCGTCGTGCTGCCCGTCACGGTAAGCTCTTGGGTGTAAACCGTCCCTTCCTTTTTGAGGTCGTGGAAACGGTTATCCGTGAGAATGAGAGCCATTACACGTATCTTCGTGAGCGTGCGGAACACATTATCCGCGTGGTCCGTAACGAGGAAGAAAACTTTAACCGCACCATCGATACCGGTATGCGTATTTTTGGTGAGAAGTTGGCCGCCCACAAGGCAAACGGCGAAAAGGTATTTTCCGGCGACGATGCCTTCCTGCTGGCAGATACCTACGGTTTCCCCATCGATCTGACTGCAGAAATGCTGGAGGACGAGGGTATGACTGTGGATATGGAGCGGTTTACTGTCTGCCGTGAGGAGCAGAGAGTCCGCGCCCGTGAAGCCCGTAAAGCACTGGGCGACCTTGGCTGGGCAGGTATCGACTTCGGCAGTGATGTCACTGCTACTGAATTTGTAGGCTATACCGAGTTTAACTGCGAGGCAAAAATCGTTGCCGTTTGCGTCGGTGAGGAAGTTACCGGCTCTATTGCCGGTGGCGAAAAGGGTGTTATTGTTTTGAATAAGACACCTTTCTATGCGGAAATGGGTGGTCAGGCTGCTGACCACGGTGTGCTGATGATGGGCGATTCTCGCTTCGAGGTCACCGATGTCCAAAAGGATAAGGGCGGCCGTTATCTGCATACCGGCACACTGACCCGCGGCGCAATGAAGGTGGACGATGCAGTCTGCGCTGCCATCAATGTGGAGCGTCGTAAGGCAATTATGCGTGCCCATACTGCAACCCATTTGCTCCAAAAGGCACTCAAGGCCGTACTGGGCGACCACGTCCATCAGGCCGGTTCTCTCGTTGAACCGGACCGCCTCCGCTTTGACTTTACCCACTATAGCGCGCTGACACCTGAGGAACTGGCAAGAATCGATAAGATGGTGCAGGACGCCTCCTTGGAGGGCTACGGCATCGATATTCGAGAAATGCCCATCGAAGAAGCGAAGGCCATGGGCGCGATGGCGCTGTTTAGCGAAAAGTATGGCGATACTGTCCGCGTTGTCAATATGGGCAGCTATTCCATCGAGCTGTGCGGCGGTACGCACCTGGATAATACTGCCAAGGTCGGTCCTTTCTGCATCGAAAGCGAAGGAAGTGTCGCGTCCGGTGTCCGCAGAATTGAGGCCATTACCGGTAAGCTGTGCCTGCAGGAAATGGCACGGAACCGTGAAAACCTCTATGCAGCCTGCGCGTCTCTTAAGACCAAGCCCCAGGGCTTGCAGGAGAAGCTGGCAGAGCAGTTCGAGGAGATCAAGGGCTTGAAGCGTGCCATAGAGACCATCAAGGCTAAAGAAGCAGCGGGCGAAGTAGACCGTTTCCTCTTTGGTGCGAGAAATATCTCCGGTGTTCGCGTCATTACAGCAGCGGTTGCACAGGCAGATGCCAATAAGCTTCGTCAGATGGGCGATCTGCTCAGGGATAAGGATGCATCTGTTGTGGCGGTGCTGGCAACGGTAAACGATGGTAAGATCACCTTCTTGGCCACCTGCGGCAAGGATGCCGTAGCAAGGGGGCTGCGTGCCGGTGACCTGGTAAAGCTGGTATGCACCGAGTGCGGTGGCAGCGGTGGCGGCAAGCCGGACAGTGCAATGGGCGGCGGCAAGGATGCTACTAAGGTAGACAATGCCTTGGCGCTGGTTGACGATTTCGTCACCTCTAAGTTACAGTAATTCTATGGGGTGCGCCGAAAAGCGCACCCCATTACACTAAGGAGTCGATTATGCGAAAGCTGGTATGGCTGGCAATTGGTCTTGTCAGCGGCTGCGCAGCTGCAGCTTATGCATTCGGGAATACCTTTTTGATGCCGGCTGCTGCAGTTGCTGCAGTGGTGGGGGTACTATGCCTATGCTTTCGCAAAAAGAAACTGTCCCTTGTATTCTTGGGACTCTTTGTTGGAATCTTTTACACCTGCGCCTTTGGAAACAGCTATTTAGATGGCATTGGGGACTATGACGGGACAATCCAGTCTCTGCAGCTGACCGTTACCGAATATAGCACGGAAACAGATTATGGACTTCGCACGGAGGGAGAATTCACCCTCGCCGATAAGACTTACCGAACCGTCGTTTACTGCGATAAAATTGTGGACTTAAAGCCAGGGGATAGGCTGGAAGGAAAATTCCTGCTTCGTATTACAGTATCCGGTGGCAGTAAGCAGTCCCATTATCTTGAAAGCAGCGGTATTTATTTTATCGCTTACAGCAGGGGCGAAATGAAAATTTTCCCCGGAAGTGGAGAGGAGACACGTTTCTTTGCGCAGCGTCTGCGCCATAATATCCTCAATCGGGTAGAGGAGATATTCCCGGAAAATGCAGCAACGTTTGCAAAAGCACTTTTGCTGGGTGATACCGGTGATTTGGACTATGGACAGGATGTAGCCCTGCGAGTTACCGGTATCCGCCATATTGTTGCGACTTCGGGACTACACATATCCATCCTCTTTTCCCTTATCTACCTGCTGTCCGGCAAAATGCGGTCTTTTACCGCTCTTTTGGGAATCCCGGCACTGATACTGTTTGCTTTTGTAGCAGGACTTTCACCCTCTATTCTTCGGGCCACCGTTATGCAGATCACAATGATCCTTGCAATGCTATTGCGACGGGAATATGATCCGCCATCTGCATTTGCGCTTTCGGTAATTGTTATCTTACTTCTGCGTCCGTTTGCAGTTATGACTGCCAGCTTCCAGCTGTCTTGCGGTTGTGTTTTGGGCATATTTCTGTTTGTGCCCCGAATGCAGGCATATATCCACAGGAAAATCCCGGGCAAAACCCGCGGGGCAAGAACAGTCCGTGCTATATTGGGTGGCGTTGCGGTCACCATCAGTACGATGGTTGTTACCGCACCGCTTTGTGCGCTGTATTTTGGTAATATCAGTTTGATTGGTGTCTTAACCAATCTATTAACACTTTGGGCGGTATCCGTTGTCTTTTATGGAATTGTGATCGCCCTGCTGTTATCGTTTATATGGCTGCCTTTGGGCAGCGCGATAGCTTGGCTTTGCGCACCGCTTATTTACTATGTACTTTCCGTTGCAAATGTGCTGCAAAATGTACCATTCGCAGCGGTCTATACGGTATCGCCTTATATATCTGTATGGCTGGTAGGATGTTATGCTGCGTTTGCAGTCTTTTGGCTTCGCGGAAGACAGCACCACGGCATTATGGCTGTGTCTATGTCGGCGCTGTTAATGGCAGCGGTTATATTTTCATATATAGAACCACGGTTGGACGATTACCGGGTTACGGTACTGGATGTAGGACAGGGACAATGTATCCTGCTGCAAAGCAGGGGAGCGACCTATATGGTGGATTGTGGCGGTAGCAGTGATAAAAATGTGGTTGAAACTGCCGCATCCCGCCTTCTGAGTCAAGGCGTAAGCCAAATTGACGGCCTAATACTTACGCATTATGACCGGGATCACGCAGGCGGGCTGCCCTATTTTCTGGAACGTATCCGGGTAGAGAAGTTGTATTTGCCGGTCACCCAAGGCGAAATACCCCTGAAACTGCCGGAGAAGCAGACCGTCTCTTTTGTGAAAGAGAACACTGTCTTGCCGATAGGTATTGGAAAAATTACCGCCATACCGGGAAATATGAATAAAGACGGCAGTGTGGATAGTATCTGCATCTTGTTTCAGGTGGCAGATTATGATATACTCATTATGGGTGACAGGGATACCGGGGGCGAAAAGAAGCTGCTGGATACATTTTCACTGCCGCGTCTGGATGCTTTGGTGATTGGACACCACGGATCGGCATATGCAACAGGACTTCCGCTGCTGCAAAAGACGAAGCCGGAAACGGCGATTATCTCTGTTGGTGAAAACAATAACTATGGACATCCAAGTGCGGATGCGCTGGAAAGACTTGCTTTCTTCGGCTGCCGTATTTTACGGACAGACAAACACGGTACGATTATCATTCGGGGGTGAAAGGGCTTGGCCAAAAAGGAAATGTCCAATCAGGACAGCTTGCAAAAACTGAAAAAGGACATCCGGGAGAAAACGATCGCCAACTTGTACATCTTTTTCGGCGAGGAAACTTTTCTTAAGACCCATTATTTGGAGCAGATTCACCGCCAGCGTACCGATGAAATTACGGAGAGCTTCAATTATCGCAAGCTCACCGGAGAAAACTTTACCATTGAAGACTTAACAGAGGGTGTAGAAGCGGTGCCGATGATGGCGGAGTATACCCTGACGGTTGTAGATGATGTGGACATTTGGAAACTCAACGAAGGAGATCGCACCAAATTGGGAGAGCTTCTTTCCGATATTCCCGACTACTGCACGGTGATTTTTACCTACGAGACCGTAGAGTGGAAGCTGGATGGCAGATATAAAAAGCTTTGCGATATCATTCGCCAAAATGCGCAGATCGTAGAATTCCCCAAGCAGGAGGCAAGAGACCTGATCCCTTGGATTGGACGGCACTTTGCTGCCGCAGGGAAGCGGATTGCCCCCAATCTTTGCAGCTACTTGGTCGAAATGACCGACGGAACAATGACCACCCTTGCCGGAGAAATTGGCAAGATCTGCGCCTTTTCCGGTGCAGAGGAAATCACAAAAAGTGATATTGACGCGGTGGTGGAACCGGCGCTGGATGCCATTATTTATGATATTTCTGAGCAGCTTTCCTCCGGTGAACCGGGGAAAGCTCTCCATAAATTAGGGCAGGTTCTGAAAATGCAGGAGGAACCAATCTCCATCCTCGGTACGATTGGTGCCCATTTCCGGAGACTCAGCACCGCAAGGGTGCTGCAGGACGGCGGCAGATCCTACTTGGAGCTTATGCCCCTTTACCGTATGAGTGATTGGTCAGCACGGAAAACAATGCAGTCTGCAAGTCGGCTTTCGCCTAAGTTTTTGGAAAAGACTGCGGCCTTGATCTTGGAAACAGACCGAAAAATGAAAACCTCCACCGATGACCCCAAGCGACTGTTGGAAGTACTGCTTTTGGAGATCTCTCAGGAGGCAAAAAATGGTTAGGATTCGAGAGGCCATCGTTGTTGAGGGACGTTATGATAAAAACACGCTCCGTCAAATCGTGGATGCACCAATTTTTGAAACCGGCGGTTTTCAAATTCATAAAGATAAGCAAACCCTTGCGATGCTCCGAGAGATTGCGAAAAAGCGAGGGCTTATCGTATTTACAGACAGCGACGGTGCAGGTTTTGTGATCCGCAATTTTTTGAAGGGAGCCATCCCTGCGCAGCACCTGAAACATGCTTATATCCCGGATATTTACGGCAAGGAAAGACGGAAAGCTGCACCGGGAAAAGAGGGTAAGCTCGGTGTAGAAGGAATGACACCGGAAGTGATTTTAGATGCCCTTTCCCGCGCAGGTGCTACTTTTGAAGATGGTGCGCTGACGGATAAAAAGGAAATTACAAAGCAGGATTTTGTGGCGCTTGGTTTATCCGGCGGTAAGGACAGCAGCGAGCTTCGACGGAAGCTGCTGCGCAAGTTAAGCTTACCGGAGCATATGAGCGCCAATGCTATGGTTCAGGCGCTGAACCTGCTTTATACAAGGGAAGAACTATTCGAGTTGATGAAAAATGATTGATATATCTGTTAAAAATTTAACAAAGTTCTTCGTGATCGGAGAGAATCTTTTAGAGGATCTCAGTTTTGAGGTTCAGGCAGGGGAGCGGGTGGCAATACTCGGTCGCAATGGCTGCGGCAAGACCACGCTCTTTAAGATCCTGACGGGGGAGATGGACTATGACGACGGTACTGTGTTCGTCAATCCTGATAAAAAACTGGGTCTTATTTCGCAGATTCCCAAATTCCCGGAGGGGTATACGGTAGAGGATGTTTTGCGTTCTGCCTACGGGCCGTTGCTGCGGATCCGGGAGAAGATGGAAAAGCTGACGGAGCAGATGGCCTATGACCATTCTGCCGCGCTTATGACAGAGTATGACTCGTTGGAGAATCGCTTTCTCTCCGGTGGCGGCTATGATATGGAGGTGGACTTGGATAAAGTCTGCAACGGTTTGGGCATCACAAAAGAACAGCGATCCCAGCTGTTTACCAGCCTTTCCGGCGGTGAGAGGACAAGAATGAACCTTGCTCGGTTGATTCTCGAAAAAACGGACATTCTACTCTTGGACGAGCCCACCAACCATCTTGATCTTCGCAGTGTGGAATGGTTGGAGAGCTATATCAAAAGCTTCAAAGGCACAGTCCTTGCCATATCCCATGACCGCTATTTCTTGGATCGTGTTGCAGAACGGGTCATTGAGATCGTGGACGGCCACGCGGAATTTTATTCCGGCAACTACTCCTTCTATATGGAGGAGAAGCAAAACCGCTTCAACCTCCAGCTAAAGCAGTACGAACAAGAGCAGGCAAAGCTAAAGCAGCTTGGCTATACCGTGGAACGGATGAAAGGCTGGGGCATCAACAACCGTACGCTGTACCGTCGTGCAATGTCCATTCAGCACCGTATGGAGCGGATCAGAAAAACGGAAAAACCCAAGACTGAAAAGACCATGAAGGCGAGCTTTGGTGAAAAAGAATTTGCAGGCGATCTGGTGTTCGAAACCAAGGGACTGTGCAAAGCCTTTGGTGATCGGGTGCTCTTTGACAATGTGGACCTGAGAGTAGGCGGTGGTGAACGCATAGCCATCCTTGGCGATAACGGAACCGGTAAGACAACGCTCCTCAAATGTTTGCTTGGTGAAGAGGGTGTAAAGGGCAAGGTCAAGTTTGGTCCTACCGTCAAATGGGGCTACTTGCCCCAGATCATTCACTTTGCACATCCTGAGCGCACATTGTATGATACAATGCTCTATGAGCGCAATTGCACGCCACAGACCGCTCGTGACCGTTTAGGCGGCTTTTTGTTTCAAGGCGAAGATGTGTTCAAGAAAGTGGGCGACCTCTCTGGCGGCGAGCAGTCTCGTCTGCGGCTATGTATGCTGATGGACGAAAAAATCAATATGCTGGTGTTGGATGAGCCAACTAACCACTTGGACATTGCGTCGCGAGAATGGGTGGAGGCGGCCATCGAGGAATTTGAGGGTGTGCTGCTGTTTGTTTCCCACGACCGCTACTTTATTGAGAAGTTTGCTGAGCGCATATGGGTTTTGGAGGACGGCACCATTCGGGATTATCCCTGTGGCTATGCCAAGTACCGCTCCATTTTGGAGCATGAGGCAATGGCAAAGCCTGCGCTTGCCGCTGTGCCAAAGGAGAAAAAAGAGAAAATAAAAGGCGGCACCAAGGAATTGGATAAACTGATCCGCCGCTTAGAACGTGAAATTGAAAAGCAAGAAGCAACCATTGTGGAGATAGACGTAAAGATCGAAAACAGCGGCGCTGATTATACAGCGCTTACAAAGCTTTACGAAGAAAAGGAAACAGCAGAAGCTGTTCTTTTAGATCTGATGGAGCAATGGGAATCCGCCCAAAGCTAACTATGCACATTCGTAATCCCTTGTAGGGGAGGCTTTTCGCTTCCCGCTTACGCGGGGAACCCGTCCCCTACGATTAAAGAAAGAGTTCATCAAAGGAGTGTATTTATATGAGTTCCTGTAACGGAAATTGTTCTACCTGCGGCAGTAATTGTTCTGACCGAAAGGCAGAGAGCCAGCTTGCCAAGCTGAACCCCAAAGCAAGGGTAAATAAAGTAATTGCCGTTGTATCCGGCAAGGGTGGTGTCGGTAAGAGCACCGTCACCTCTTCCTTGGCTGTGGCAATGGCAAAGAAGGGTCACCGCGTCGGTATTTTGGATGCAGATATTACTGGCCCCTCCATTCCCACTGCTTTCGGGGTCACCGAGTGCAGTGGAGCAAATGAGGACGGTCTGTATCCCGCCATTACTGCCGGCGGTATTCAGGTGATGTCCATCAATCTGCTTCTGGATAATGCCACCGATCCTGTAGTGTGGCGCGGTCCTGTCATTGCCGGTGCAGTCAAGCAGTTTTGGACCGATGTGATTTGGGAGGATGTGGACTATATGTTCGTGGATATGCCTCCCGGAACCGGCGATGTACCCCTGACGGTATTCCAAAGTCTGCCTGTGGACGGCATCATTATTGTTACGAGTCCGCAGGATTTGGTTTCTATGATCGTTGCCAAGGCAGTCAATATGGCAAATATGATGCATATTCCCGTGCTGGGCTTCGTAGAGAACTACAGCTATCTGGAATGCCCCGACTGCGGTAAGAAGATTGCGGTGTTCGGTAAGAGCAAGCTGGAGGAGGTTGCGAAGAAATTTGATCTGCCCATTTTGGCAAAGCTTCCCATCGACCCCAAGGTTGCAGAAGCCTATGATGCCGGCAAGATGGAAGAGATCGATGTCTCCCGTATGGAAGGTGTACTGCCCACAATAGAAAAAGCGTAATAAAACGGCTTCCGCACCTGCGGAAGCCGTTTGCATATTTATTCCGTTGTATAGTTATCAAAATAACCCTGAATATAGACAATGGGTGTGCCTTTGTCTCCGGAGCCGGAGGTCAGGTCGCAAAGAGAGCCGATGAGGTCGGTCAGGCGGCGGGGTGTGGTGCCTTGGGCAGCCATATTGCCCACCAAGGAAGAACCGTCCTTTGCCTGAATTTTCGCCTTAATGGCATCCTGCAGCGCCTTTCCGGTAAGACCTGCAAAGTCATTATCGGCCAAATACTTCAGCTTCAGCTCATTCGGGGTGCCTTCAAGTCCCGGTGTATAAGCGGGGGAGACTACCGGGTCTGCCAGCTCCCAAATCTTGCCCACCGGATCCTTAAATGCGCCGTCACCGTAAACCATAACCTCGATATGCTTGCCGGTCAGCTCCAAAAGCTTTGCCTGAATGTCTTCTACGAGATGTTGACAGTCTTGGGGGAACAGCTTGACGGTTTCCTCGGTTGCCTTGTTGGAGCCCAGCAGACCGTACTTTTTGTTGTAGCCGCTGCCGTCTACCGGTTCGGTCATAATCTCGTCAAGACCATATACACATTGTGCACCGGCGGCCAGCAGAAGCCGCTTTGTACGGGCACGGGTGTGAATGTCGCAGTTCAGAACTGTTTTGGTGTAGGGAAGAACAGCACGGGGATCATTGGCGAAAATCACTTCCACCTCTGCACCGCAAGAGCGGATAAGATCGCTGTAATACGCCACATAATCCACACCAGTAAAGGGGTGCTTTACGATACCGAAAAGTTCGCGATACTTTTCTTCGGTAAGCACGTCGCGATAAGGATCAACACCTTTTTCGTCCAGCATATCCGGATCGATCAGGTGATTGCCGACCTCATCGGAGGGATAGGAGAGAACCAGCACGATCTTCTTGCAGCCCTTGGCGATACCGCGCAGGCACACGGAGAAGCGATTGCGGCTAAGGATGGGGAAGACAAGACCAACTGTCTCGCCGCCCAATTTCTTGTGTACATCCTTGGCAATCTGGTCGATGGAGACATAATTGCCTTGAGCGCGGGCTACAATAGCCTCGGTCATAGCAACAATGTCCCTATCACGGGGCTTAAGACCGTCGTTTTCCATAGCGGAAAGGACGGTATTGGTCACGATGTTTGCAAGGTTATCGCCCTCGCGGATAATGGGGGCGCGCAGACCGATGGATACAGTACCAAATGTCCGGCTCATAATAACACATCCAATCAAAAATCAAAGTAAAAGAATTTTGCCGCCAATATTATACTACAAAGGTAGCAATTTGTAAAATAAAATCTTAGAAAAATTTATTGCAAAGATACCAAAGTCCCAAAAGACCTGCGCCATAGGGAATATAGAGAAGCAGACTCTCTAAACTGATACCGACGGATGCGATACCAAGCTTTTCGAGACAGAAGACAAGCAATGTGACGATCAGGGTGGTTACGATGCTGCGGGTCAGTTGCTTTCCTACGATGTTTGCAAAGAAAAAGGTATACAGAGCACCGATAATCGGATTAACGACACCGAGCGCAAAGCCAACCAGGAATTTCAGCGCGCCGGTGAGCACCATTACACCCAAAAGGATCAACAGAATGGTGGATGCGTATTGCGCGATGCCCTCAGGTACCAAAGTTCCAAGGAAAATGGTCAGCAGCAGATGGGCAATGAGACCAAAGCAGACGGTCAGAATACGCATCAGAAGCCACACAAGAAAATTTTTCCCGCGGGGCAAAAAACGGTCTGCCAAGCTGACAACAAACGACAAGATGACCATATTCAGCAGTTGTACGGAAATGGCCGTACTGTCACTGTTTGCAAAAGAAAAGAATGACAGAACCTCACCTTCCATAGTCACAAAGGGGAGCGGTGCGGTAAAACGGGCATATTTTGCGCCCAATGCCAGTAGTACAGCTGTCAGGGCATAGAGAAAGACAATCGCAATGGAGGAAGAGACGGCGGTGCCAAGGAGGGAACGTTTGCCGAACACGAGCCGACCTACGCCGCCAAGTACCAAGGAGCCGATGATCAAAAACGCAGCCAAAAGCAAATAACGGGTCATAATAACCTCCTTATGAAAATGCAAAAGGACGAAACAAAACTGTTTGTAGGGGGCGGCGCCCTCGACGCCCCGCTTTACAGTGTATCGATGTGAACAAAATCTGCGCATTGAGCGCTGATTTTGTTTCGGGTCGTTGTAGGCACCGACCCCTACATTATGATTTCAGAAACAAAGCAGCCGCCAGAGTGTTCTCTCTGGCGGCTGTGTTCTCAGTAGGAAGAAGTAAAATTACTTCAGCTCTGCGGTAGCGCCAGCTTCCTTCAGCTCGGCAACCAGCTTCTCTGCATCTTCCTTGGAGATAGCTTCCTTCAGGGTCTTGGGG
>SVLZ01000028.1 GCA_015067665.1 Oscillospiraceae bacterium
CGAGGACGGCTGCTGCTGCGGTCACGACCACGACCATCACGAGCATCATCACCACGAGGACGGCTGCTGCTGCGGTCACGACCACGACCACCACGAGCATCACCACCACGAGGACGGCTGTTGCTGCGGTCACGACCACCACGACCATCACCATCACCACGCAGACGAAGCCTTTACCGCTTGGGGTGTAGAAACGGCTAAGAAATTTACGGAGGAGGCACTGCAGGCCATTCTGCATACCTTTGACGAGGGCGAATGCGGCACTGTTCTGCGCGCCAAGGGCATCGTGCCCGGTGCAGATGGCGCATGGCTCCACTTTGACTATGTACCCTATGAGCATAACGTCCGCACGGGCGGCGCAGCCGTTACCGGCAAGCTCTGTGTCATCGGCGCAAAGATCGACGAAGAAAAGATCAAAGCTTTGTTTGGAGTGTAAATATGCGAGTCATTCCCGTCTATGTATTTACCGGCTTTTTGGATGCCGGTAAGACCAAATTTATTCAGGAGACCCTTTGTGACCCTCGCTTCAATGCCGGGGAGCGGACGCTTCTGCTCATCTGCGAGGAGGGTGACGAGGAATACGATATTTCTGCCTACCCCCACCAAAATGTCTATTTGGAGGTGGTGGATCAGACTGCCATCACTCCGGAGCAGCTGCTTTCTCTGCAAAAGAAGCATAAAGCAGAGCGGGTAGTGGCAGAGCTCAACGGTATGCAGTTCGTTTCGAGCTTCTATGGCAAGCTTCCCGAAAATTGGGAGGTTGCCCAGGAAGTGATGTTTGCTGACAGCACCACCTTTCTCTCTTATAATGCCAATATGCGGAATTTGATGATGGACAAGCTGATGGGCGCCCAGATGGTGGTTTTCAATCGTCTCAAGCCCGGGGCAGACGTGATGCCTTATCATAAGATCGTCCGTGCCGCCTCCCGCAGTACCGACATACTCTACGATTATCTGGACGGCAGCACCCAGTTTGACGAGATCGAAGACCCGCTGCCCTTCGACATTAACGCGTCGGTCATCGAAATCGAAGACCGGGACTATGCCCTTTGGTATCGGGACGCTTCCGAAGAGCCACAAAAATACCACGGAAAAACCGTTATTTTTAAGGCGCAGGTGGCAAAGCTCCGCCGCTTCAAGGAAAATATGTTTGCCCCCGGTCGGTTCGTAATGACCTGCTGTGAGGACGATATTCAGTTTTGCGGTGTGCCCTGCAAATTCCCCGGCGCAGAGAAATTGGAGCCACGGTCTTGGATCCGGGTAGAAGCGACCGTCTCTGCCGAGGTCCACACCCTGTTCGGGGACACGATGGGGCCTGTTTTGACGGCAGTATCCATAAAGCCGGCTGCGCCTGCCGTGCCCGATGTAGCCACATTTATGTAAGAGAGGAGGGGTCGTATGTATCAGCCCCTTGCAGATCTGCTTCGCCCGGAAACGCTGGATGAAGTCTACGGGCAGAGCCATATTTTAGGGGAGGGCGCCATTTTGCGCCGACTGGTGGAATCCGGTCATATTCCCAATATGATCTTCTACGGCCCCAGTGGTACGGGAAAAACCACCGTGGCAAGTATCATTGCCAAGCAGACCAACCGCACCCTCTATACCCTCAATGCAACCACCGCTTCTACGGCGGATATTAAAAATATCGTTGCCCAGCTGGATACCTTTATGGCGCCCAATGGGGTACTGCTGTACTTAGACGAGATCCAGTCCTTCAATAAAAAACAGCAGCAGTCGCTTCTTGAGCATATCGAAAACGGCAAGATCACCCTCATCGCCTCTACCACGGAAAATCCCTATTTCTATGTTTTTAACGCGATTCTCAGCCGCAGCACCGTCTTTGAATTTAAGCAGCTGGATGCCGCTGCCTCCCGGCAGGCTATCGACCGGGCGGTGAAATTCTTGGAGGAGCGCAACGGCGTGAAAGCCGAGGAAGAACCGGGCGCGCTTAGCTATATCGCAGGCGCCTGCGGCGGTGATGTGCGAAAAGCCTTAAATGCGATAGAGGTGCTGTTTTCTGCCTCTCAGCCGAAGGACGGTGTGCTGACGCTGACCCTTGCAGACGCCCAAATGGTGACCCAAAAGAGCGCAATGCGGGCAGATCGGGCAGGAGATAACTTCTATGATCTTCTCTCTGCACTGCAAAAATCCATCCGCGGCTCCGACCCGGACGCTGCGGTGCACTACTTAGCCCGGCTTTTGGAGGCGGGACAGATGCAGGCGGCATGCCGCCGCTTGATGGTCATCGCGGCAGAGGATGTGGGGCTTGCGTACCCGATGATCATTCCCATCGTCAAGTCCTGCGTGGATGCGGCGCTGATGTTAGGTATGCCGGAGGCTCGGATCCCCTTGGGAGATGCGGCGGTGCTGATGGCGACCTCGCCCAAGTCCAACACAGGACATATCGCGCTGGATGCTGCTCTTTCCGACGTGCAAAAGGGCAAGGTGGGGGATTTTCCCCGGCATCTGCAAAACGTCCACGCAGATACCTACACCCAAGAACGGGAGCAAGGCTATAAATATCCCCATAGCTATCCCGGCAGCTGGGTGCAGCAGCAGTATTTGCCGGACGAGCTGGTGGGCACCACCTACTATCAGTACGGAAACAATAAGTTAGAGCAGGCGGCAAAGCAGTACTGGGATGCCATTAAGGGAGGCAAAAAATGAACGTAAACTTAGGGGACATCTTAGTGATGAAAAAGGCGCATCCCTGCGGAGAAAAAAGATGGCTGGTCCTTCGTACCGGCGCGGATTTCCGCCTTCGCTGTATGGGCTGCGGCCATGAGATCATGACCCCCCGCTTCAAAGCGGAAAAGAACATCCGGCAGATCATTCCCAATGGACAGTTGACAGTTGACAGTTGACAAGTTTCGGGGCGGCGCCCTCGACGCCCCGTATACCGCACTCACCATTTGTGCGGCAGAATAAAATCGACGCATCGAGCATCGATTTTATTTCGGGTCGTCCAGTGGCCGACCCCTACAACCTTATATAGCGATGTCAAATAAAAATCCATCGACACAATAGTGCGGCAGCTGATTTTTTCAGCTGCCGCATTTTTTGTGCCCAGAGCAAAAAGGGGAGAAGATGGCAGTCTTTAGGCGGTTTTCGGGGGAGAAAACAGGCAGGAAAGCGACGGCATTTTTGTGCCTGTCCCAGTATGATATATCCACGGAAAGGGGGCGAAAATGTGGTTGTTTACTTGGATATACTGCTTTTTCTTAACTTTTTCGTGGATTTCCTGCTGCTCCTCGGCACAAACCGCCTGGCAGGCTACCCGTCCCGTAAAGGTCGCGCAGCGCTCTCTGCCGCCTTGGGCGGAGTCTACGGGATCACTACTCTTTTGCCCGGCTTTTCCTTTTTGGGAAATACGCTGTGGCGCACTGTCTGCCTGCTTTTTATGGGCATCATCGCCTTCGGATTTCATAAAAACGCAGTTCGCAGGATCCTCCTGTTTTACCTTTTGAGTATGGCGCTGGGTGGTGTCGCAATGGGGGGAAGTGGCGGCATTTGGGGCATTGTGGGTGCAGCAATGGCGGTGGCGGCGCTATGTATTTTCGGCTTCCGGGGGAAGCTTGGAAAGGAATTTCTCCCGGTGGAGCTTACCTACGGGGAAAATAAAATAAAGCTCACTGCTCTCCGGGACACGGGAAACTCTCTGCGTGACCCCATAACCGGAGAGTCGGTGCTCATCATCGGTCTCGGGGCGGCAAAGCGGCTGACCGGACTGACGGAAAAGGAGCTTTATGACCCGGTAGGCGCCATTGGAAAGCTGCCGGGACTGCGGCTTGTGCCCTATCGGGCAGTGGGGAAGGAAGGGGGAATGCTGCTGGCGCTTCGCCTGCAAAATGTAAGGATCGGCACTTGGCGGGGCACAAAAACCGTGGCGTTTGCCCCGGAGGGATTGGGAGAAAATACGGAATATCAAGCATTAACGGGGGGAGTTCTATGATGGAAAAATTGATGGCATTCTTGGTAAAGCTGGGCTTTATTGAGCCGCAGAGCGTTTACTACATAAGCGGTGCGGATATTCTGCCGCCGCCGCTGAAGGGAGTACAGGAGGAGCAGGCGCTGGAAAGCTTAGAAAAGGGGGACGAGGAGGCGAGGGACTTACTGGTGGAGCACAATCTGCGCCTTGTGGTCTTTATCGCCCGCCGCTTTGAAAATACGGGTGTAAACTTAGAGGACTTAATTTCCATCGGTACCATCGGGCTTATGAAGGCGGTGGGCACCTACCGTCGGGACAAAAATATCAAGCTGGCCACCTATGCCTCCCGCTGTATCGAAAATGAGATCCTGATGCATATCCGAAAAATCGCCTGCCAAAAGGCAGAGGTCTCCTTGGATGAGCCGATCAATATGGACTATGACGGCAATGAACTGCTCCTTTCCGATGTACTGGGAACAGAGGAGGATATGATCCTGCGGCCCTTGGAGGATGCAGTAGATCTGCACCTGCTGCGCTGCGCGGTGCGGCAGCTTCCCCGGCGGGAAAAGGAGATCGTCACCCTTCGCTTCGGCTTATACGGCTATCAGGAGCTGACCCAAAAAGAGGTGGCAATGAAGCTGGGGATCTCCCAATCCTACATATCCCGTCTGGAAAAACGAATTATGAGCCGCTTAAAAAAGGAAATTCTCCGGCAAACTACTTGCTAACGGAAAAAAAGTATGATATAATCGATACGGAAATATATCGATAAATTTCTGTATCGAAAGGAGAAGCACCGATGGAGCGAAAAGAAATTTCCAAAGCTGTGCTGAAGCGACTGCCTGGCTATCTTTCCTATTTGAAGGGGCTCGACGTGCAGTATATCTCTGCCACCGCCATTGCCGCGGCACTCAATATGGGTGAGGTGCAGGTCCGCAAGGACTTGGCGGCAGTATCCGACGGCGGCAGGCCCAAGGTAGGCTATGAGCGCGCAACGCTCATCGACGACATCAGCAGCTTTTTAGGCTACGATAATACCACGGATGCTATCTTGGTAGGCGCAGGCAAATTGGGGCAGGCGCTGCTGGGCTATAGCGGTTTTGACGCATACGGTCTGAATATCTTAGCTGCCTTCGATGTAAACCCCGCTGCCCGGGAGGTAGACGGTAAGCAGATCTTCCCCGTTTGCGCGCTGCCGGAGTTTTGCAAGAACCGAAATGTGCTGATGGGCATCATCACCGTTCCGGCTTCTGCGGCGCAAGAGGTCTGTGACCGACTGATCGATTGCGGCATCAAAGCCATTTGGAATTTTGCCCCCACCCATTTGGAGGTACCGAAGGGCATCTTAGTGCAAAACGAAAATATGGCAACCTCCCTTGCCGTTCTGTCTATGCACCTGCAAGCCCAAATTAAGAAATAAGAAAACCGCCCTTTTGGGCGGTTTTTCGTTATATTTTGTAGGGGGCGGCGCCTTCGACGCCCCGCCGGGAAACATCTCTCTTTGAACAAAATCAGCGCATCCAGCGCCGATTTTGTTTCGGGTTGTCGTGGGCGCCGACCCCTACGATAATGATTACAGCGCCATGAGCTTCTCATCCACCATCTGCAGCAGCTCCCGGATCTGCAAATGCTGGGGACATTTCTCCTCGCATTGTCCGCAGCCGATGCAGTCCGCAGCGGTGGCGCCGGGCTCTTTTTCGTTGTTAACGTAGCCAAGGTAGGTCTTCTTTGCCAGCTCGGACAGACCGTAGACATTATGGTATGTATAGGCCTGAAAAATCTTCGGAATATTGATGTTTTTGGGGCAGGGCTGACAGTAGGCACAGCCGGTGCAGTACAGCTCCGAGAACTTCTTGAGATTATCCAGGGAATCGCCCACCTTTTTCCATTGCTCCTCGCTCATAGGCTGGGGCAGAGAGCCAATGGCGGCGTTCTGCTCTACCATTTCCACGGTCTGCATACCCGATAGCGCACAGCAGACGTTCTTGTTGCCAAGCACAAACCGCAGCGCCAGCTCGTAGGTGTGGAGATTGCCGCTGCCCAGTTTTTGGGAAAGCTCCGTAGGTGCCGCCAGTCGACCACCGCCTACAGGTCCCATCACCACGATGCCAAGACCCTTTTTGGCAGCATAGTCGATCATTTCCTCATTGGCGCGGTCGAGTAGGTTATACTGCAGCAGTACGGTTTCTAAGCCGTCACCGTTGTCGATGATGTGCTTTAAGGCTTCAGGCTTATCGTGGAAGGAAAAAGAAATGTGGCGGATCTTACCCCTCTTTTTCAGTTCCTTCGCCCGGTCCAAAAGACCCAGCGGCACAATGATCTCGTCAAATTCCTTTTGGTTGATGCCCCAAAAATGGTAAAAGTCCACATAGTCGGTGCCCAGCTTCCGTAGGCTTTCCTCCAGACACCCCTCGTATTCGTCGGCACTGGAGACTTTGCTTACATCGCACTTCGTGGAGATATAGACCTTGTCCCGAATAGGGGAGAGTGCCTTGCCGATGGCGATTTCGCTATTATGATGACAGTAATAGGGCGCGGTGTCGAAATAGTTGACACCCAATTCATAAGCGCGCAGGAGCATTTCTTTTACCTTTTCCTGCTCGATCTGCCAATCGCCCTTTTCGTCCTGATACTCAGGCAGACGCATACAGCCGAAGCCCAGTGCGGAGATTTGAATGCCGGTATTGCCGTGTTTGCGGTATTGCATAGAATCCCTCTTTCCGTTTTTCTTTCAGTATAGCATAGTCCTATGTGTAGCACAAGCAGGAATATAATTATAACCCGTAGGGGCGAGCATTGTTCGTCCGTCGATTCCCACCGCGCCTGCGACTTTCCACTGTCATTGCGAGGAGCGAAGCGACGTGGCAATCTCCCGGTATGCAGTGTCGTTCATTGAAAAAGCCGCCCAACCGGGCGGCTTTTTGTATTATTTTGCGGGCTTAAAGCTATCCTTCAGGCTGACACTGCGGTTAAAGACCAGATGGCCGGGGGCACAGTCCTTGCTGTCGGGGCAGAAATAGCCCAAACGCATAAACTGATAGGAAGCAGGCGCCTTTGCATTCTCGAGGGATTTTTCCACCTTACAGCCGGTGAGTACTTCCAAGGAATTGGGGTTCAGGCAAGCGAGGAAATCCTTGCCTGCGGCATCGGGATCGGGATCGTCAAAGAGATTACTGTACTGACGGACCTCTGCATCCACGCAAGACTGCGCATCCACCCAGTGGATGGTCGCGCCCTTGATCTTGCGGCCGTCAGCGGGATCACCGCCCTTGGAGTCGGGATCGTAGGTAGCAAGCACTTCCGTTACATTGCCGTTTTCATCGGTAACACAGCCGGTGCAGGAGATGACGTAAGCACCCTTAAGTCTGCACTCAGGACCGCCGGGGAAGAGCCGCTTATATTTGGGCACAGGCTCGGAAAGGAAATCGTCGCTTTCGATCCACAGATTCCGGGAGAAGGTGATGGTACGTGTTCCCGCCTCAGGATCGTTGGGGTTATTCTCCACCTCAAAGGTCTCGCTTTGCCCCTCAGGATAGTTGGTGATGGTCAGCTTTACGGGCTTTAAGACAGCCATGACGCGCTGTGCCGTCTCGTTGAGATCCTCACGGAGACAGTACTCCAAGAAGCCGTACTCGATGGTATTGGGGCTTTTTGCAACACCCACACGGTCGCAGAAATTGCGGATAGCAGCGGGGGTGTAGCCACGGCGGCGCAGACCGCAAAGGGTAGGCATCCGGGGATCGTCCCAGCCGGAAACATAGCCGTTTTCCACCAATGCTCTCAGCTTCCGTTTCGAAAGCACGGTGTGGTCAATGCCCAGTCGGGCAAACTCGATCTGCCGGGGCGTGTGGGGCACAGAAACATTTTCCACGACCCAGTTGTAAAGGGGTCTGTGGTTTTCAAACTCCAAAGAACACAGGGAGTGGGTAATGCCCTCCAGCGCATCCTGAATGGGATGGGCAAAGTCGTACATGGGGTAGATGCACCACTTGTCGCCCTGCCGATGATGGTGCATATGGCGGATGCGGTAGATCACCGGGTCGCGCATATTAAAGTTGCCGGAAGCCAAGTCGATCTTCGCCCGCAGGGTATACTTGTTGTCCTCAAATTCGCCATTTCGCATTCTTTCGAACAGATCAAGGCTTTCCTCAATGGGGCGGTCACGGTAGGGGGAGACAGCAGGGGTGTTCAGATCGCCGCGCATCTCCTTTGCCTGCTCAGGGGTCAGCTCGCAGACATAGGCAAGACCCTTTTTAATGAGTTCTACGGCGTACTCATAGTCTTTTTCAAAATAGTCAGAGCCGTAGTAAAAGCGGTCGCCCCAGTCAAAGCCAAGCCAGTGAATATCCTCTTTAATTGCTTCGACGAACTCCACATCCTCCTTGGTGGGGTTGGTGTCGTCCATACGCAGATTGCACAGACCGCCGAACTTTTCGGCAGTGCCAAAGTCGATGATCAGCGCCTTGCAGTGGCCAATGTGGAGATAGCCGTTGGGTTCAGGGGGGAATCGGGTATGCACCGTTTGTCCGGCATAGCGACCACCCTCTGCAATATCTTCTTCAATAAAGGCATGAATGAAATTCTTGCTCTCGGTCATTTCAGCCATTATCCGTACCTCTTTCCGTAAAAAATTACAATTAATTATAAACTATCTTTCCGTATTTTGCAACCGAAAATCCGGAAAAATAGCGGAAAACTTCCTCAGGGGGAAAAAGATAAAAACAATTTACGAATTTACAGAAATTTTAGTTGTCATTTTGCCTTTCTTATTATAGAATAGAGGGAGCATAGAGAGTATAGAGAGGAGAGGATATTTGTGTCCCAGATCAAATACAAAAGAATTCTCTTAAAGCTCAGCGGGGAAGCGCTGGCAGGAGATATGCGTCGCGGCATTGATTTTGAGATTCTCCATACCGTCTGCCGCACAATTAAGAAGTGCGTAGAAATGGGCGTCCAGATCGGCATCACCATCGGTGGCGGCAACTACTGGCGGGGTGTGAAGGACGGCGCGGATAAAATGCAGCGTAGCCATGCTGACTCTATGGGGATGCTGGCAACGGCTATGAATAGTATTGCGGTGGCGGATGCCCTTTCCCAGCACGGCATCGATGCAAGAGTACTGTCCGCTGTGGAAATGCCGAAATTTACGGAGTATTTCACCCGTGACCTTGCAAACCGTTACTTAAACGAGGGTAAGGTGGTCATCTTCGCCTGCGGTACAGGCCATCCCTATTTCTCCACCGATACCGGCGCGGTGCTCCGCGGTGTGGAGATCGAAGCCGATGCCATCCTGATGGCAAAGAATGTGGACGGCATCTATTCTGCCGACCCCAATATTGACCCCACAGCGGTGAAATTTGACGAGCTGACCTATGACGAGGTTCTCTCCCGTCACCTGAAAGCCACCGACTCCACCGCAATGACCCTTGCGATGGACAACCACGCGACGCTGATCTGCTTCGCGCTGAAAGACCCTGAAAACATTATCCGCGTCGTATGCGGTGAGAAAATCGGAACAACTGTTAGCCTGCGTAATATAACTTGAACCCGTTTCTGAGCCGCGAAACCACCCCGGTGCATCGTTATCGCTTTTTGGAGGGCACAAAGCCCACCTGCAAAGCTCTGCCTTGCCCCGGAGCGGCCTCGTAGCGCAGAAATCTACGACCCAAGGGGGATGGATGATTGGGTCAGGTAAAAATTTATGAAGCAGATGGGCTGATGCCCATCAATAAATAAAATAAAGTCTGAGCAAATCAAATGCCCACTTGGGCGGATTCAAGCTATATTGCTCAGGCTAAGGAGGCATAATGATATGAAGGTAGATTTTACTGAGTACGCAAGAAAAATGGATAAGACCTTAGATGTGCTGAACGATAACTTCGGTGCAGTCCGTGCAGGCCGCGCCAATGCCAAGGTGCTGGATCGTATCACCGTAGAATACTACGGCAGCGAAACGCCCCTCAACGGTGTGGCGACCATTTCCTCGCCCGATGCCCGTACCCTCGTCATCCAGCCTTGGGATACCAAGCTCCTGCGGGATATTGAGAAGGCGATTTTGATGTCCGATCTGGGCATTAACCCCCAAAACGATGGCCGTGTGATCCGCCTGAACTTCCCTCAGCTGACTGAGGAGCGTCGTCGCGACCTTACCAAGCAGGTCAAGAAGTACGCCGAGGAAGCCAAGGTGGCTATGCGCAACATCCGTCGTGACGGTATGGACTATGTGAAGAACCTGAAGAAGAAATCCGAGATCACCGAGGATGACCAGAAGGTAGCCGAAAAGGATCTGCAGGACCTGCTGGATAAGTTCGTAAAGAAGGTAGACGATGCGCTGGCAGCCAAGGAAAAGGAACTGATGGCAATCTAAAAAGCACGGGGGTGTTGGCAACAGCACCCCTCGTCTCAAAATATTAACCAAATCTGAAATACAAGTGGTAGGGGGCGGCGCCCTCGACGCCCCGGCGGTAGAATATTGCGACCAATCGCTGTTTTCGGCGAATTCGCAACATTTTTTGCGGGCCGTCGTAGGCACCGGCCCCTACAAAGAGCTTTTTGACAAGCTGAGAGTGAGGCGCTGATGCAGCACCTCAGCGGCAATCTGAAAAGAAGAGGTCATGGCTATGGCACTTTTTAAGAAGCATAAGGAAATATTGCCCCCGCCCCGGCACATAGCCATCATTATGGATGGCAACGGCCGCTGGGCGAAGAAAAGGGGACTGCCTCGCTCTGCCGGTCACGCAGCCGGCGGCGAGACCTTCCGCCGTATCGCGGAGCACTGCCGGGATATCGGTGTGCAGTACCTGACGGTCTATGCCTTTTCCACGGAGAACTGGAAACGGTCCGAAGAGGAAGTGGCAGGTATTATGGAGCTGATGGGGAAGTATTTGGACGAAGCGCTGGCAGATCTGGAGTCTGTGCGCTGCCGCATCCGGTTTTTTGGCGACCTTTCCCGTCTGTCTCCCGAGCTGCAGGCAAGGTGCTATGCGGCAGAGGATCGCTCTGCGGTATTTACGGAGCGGCAGGTAAATTTCTGCTTTAACTACGGCGGCAGAGACGAACTGGTTCGGGCAGCCAAGGCATTTTCCACCGATGTGCTTGCCGGAAAGCATAAGCCGGAAGACTTGACGGAAGAAATGCTCTCCCGCTACTTATATTCTTTTGATGTGCCCGACCCGGAGCTGATCATTCGTCCCTCAGGGGAAAAGCGGACAAGCAATTTCCTGCTTTGGCAGTCTGCTTACAGTGAATATGTGTTTATGGATGTGCTGTGGCCGGACTTTACCGGGAAAGATTTAGATGAAGCGATTCGGGAATATCACAGCCGTAACCGTCGTTTTGGAGGTGCATAAGGATGAAAACGAGAATACTTGCCGCTGCGGTGCTTTTGCCGCTGCTGGTGCTTTTCCTTTTGGTGCTGCCGAAGATCTGCACAGCGGTGCTTTTTGGCTTTATGGCTGCCATTGGTGCCTATGAGCTGATGCAGGGCACAAAGCTGGTGACCCATTCCCGACTGACAGTTTATGCAATGATTTTTGCCTTTTTGGTGCCGATATGGAGCTTTTTCGGGCGGGTTTATGCTTTTGCCCTTATGGGTATCCTTATTTTTGCAGCGCTCCTTTATATGGAGCTTCTCATCTCCAAGGGGAAACTGCCTTATACACAGGTGGCAGTGACCTTTATGGCAGGCATTATCGTACCATTTATGCTCTCTGCAGTGGTGCGAATTTACGCAGCGCAAAAGGGTGTTTATCTCGTATTTATTCCCTTTGTGCTGTCTATGGTCTCAGACACCGGCGCTTATTTTGCAGGCCGCTTTTTCGGTAAACATAAGCTGGCTCCGGTGGTCAGCCCTAATAAGACTGTGGAGGGCGTTATCGGCGGCGTGCTGATGACGGTATTGGGAATGGTGGTCTACTGCCTGATTATGCAGTTTGGCTTTGACCTGAAAGTCAATTACTTCTATGCTGTCATTTATGGCATCGTGGGCGCCCTTGCCGGTGTTTTTGGAGATCTGAGCTTCTCTGCCATCAAGCGGCAGACAGGCATTAAGGACTACGGTAATTTGATCCCCGGTCACGGCGGGATCCTTGACCGCTTTGACTCCACTACTGTGGTGGCACCTCTGACAGAAGCACTTTTGCTTCTGATCCCCGTGGTAATGTAATATGATGAAATGTGTGAGTATATTAGGCTCGACCGGCTCCATTGGTCGGCAGACCTTGGATATTATTGACCATTTGGGCCTTCGCGTGGCGGCTCTCACTGCCGGAAATCGCGTAGACCGGATGGCGCAGCAGTGTGAAAAGTATCGTCCGCGTCTTGCCGTTATGGCAACGGAGGCGGCAGCGAAGGAACTGAAAACTGCCATCTCCCATCTGGAAACAGAGGTTTTGTGGGGGGAGGCGGGACTCATCCGCGCCGCGACGATCGAGGATGCGGACTGTGTCATTACCGCAGTGGTAGGTATGGTAGGCTTAAAGCCCACCTTAGAGGCCATCCGTGCCGGCAAACGGATCGGTCTTGCCAATAAGGAGACGCTGGTCTGCGCCGGTGAACTGGTGATGGCGGAAGCGAAAAAATACGGCGCAGAGATCATCCCCGTGGATTCAGAGCATTCCGCCATTTTTCAGTGCCTGATGGGTGTGGGAGACCGAAAAGAGATCAAAAGGATCCTGCTGACCTGCTCCGGCGGACCGTTTTACGGAATGGACAGCGAGCAGCTCAGCAAGGTGACCAAAGCCGATGCGCTGCGCCACCCCAACTGGAAAATGGGCGCGAAGATCACCATTGACTGCGCCACCCTTATGAATAAGGGCTTGGAGGTCATCGAAGCGATGCGCCTTTACGACCTTCCGCTCTCTCAGGTAGATGTGCTGATTCACCGCCAAAGCATTGTCCACTCCCTTGTGGAGCTATGTGACGGCGGTGTGATGGCACAGCTTGGCGCACCGGATATGCGCCTTCCCATCCAGCTGGCGCTGACCTATCCCGAAAGGCAGGACTGCGTCGTTCCGAAGCTGGACTTAACGAAGTGCGGTGCGCTGACCTTTGCGGAGCCCGATATGGAAGCATTCCCTTGCTTGAAATTGGCAAGAGCCTGCGCCCAAAAGGGCGGCAATGCCTGCGCCGCAATGAACGGCGCCAACGAAGAAGCGGTTGCCCTCTATTTGGAGGACAAAATCGGTTTTTACGATATTTACCGCCTTGTGGCACAGGCTGTAGAGGAAGTTCCTTTTGTGCAGTCGCCAAATTTGGAGGAGATCTTGGAGGCAGACCGCCTTGCAAGAGCCTCCGTCCGTAATCAAATTTCTTAAAAGAGGAACATTATGACCATTATTTTTGCTATTTTATTATTCAGCTTTTTGATTTTCATTCACGAATTGGGTCACTTTGTGGCAGCGAAGCTGTCCGGTGTGCAGGTCAATGAATTTGCCCTTTTTATGGGACCTGCCATTTTCAAAAAGACGGTAGGGGAGACGACCTATTCTCTTCGCTGTATTCCCATCGGTGGCTACTGCGCTATGGAGGGCGAGGATACCGATACCGATAACCCCCGCTCCTTCCAAAAGGCAGCTTGGTGGAAACGGCTTTGCATTCTCCTTGCGGGTGCATTTATGAACTTTGTCACCGGTGTCCTGCTCTTTGCCATCGTATCTTCTCCCATTAAGCAGTTTGTCACCCCGGTAATTGAAGCGGTAGAGCCGGGCTGTACTATCGTTCGTGACGGCGGTCTGCAGATTGGTGACCGCTTCTTGGAGCTGGACGGTGAAAAAATCTACGACCAATCGGATTTTTCCATCATTCTTATGCTCAATCCCGGCGATCATCACGACATTGTGGTGGAGCGAAACGGTGAAAAGCTCACCTTTAACGACTACCTGATGGAAAAGCACGAGTTTCCCAATGAAAAAGGGGAACTGGAGCTTCGCTATGGCTTCTCCTTCGGTTACGAAAAAGCCACTTATGAGGGAAAGGTCAAGTGGGTTTGGAACAACACTTGGAAAACCGTCCGGGATGTGCGCTTGAGCCTGCAAATGCTCTTTTCCGGACAGGCAGGTATTGGGGATCTGATGGGTCCTGTTGGCATTGTGGGTATGATGTCCGATACAGCCGCCAGCGCACCGAGCACCTTGGATGCCGTGGTAAATCTCCTCCTTATCGGTGCATTTTTGGCAGTCAATCTGGCGGTTATGAACCTGCTGCCCATTCCTGCCTTGGACGGTGGCAGAGCGCTCTTCCTTTTGCTGACAGTTGCCATCGAAACAATCACCCGTAAGAAGTTAGACCCCAAATATGAGGGCTATATCCACGCTGTAGGTATGGTGCTGCTCCTTGGTCTTATGGCGATCATTCTCTTCAAGGACGTATTTCAGTTATTTGTGAGGTAAAACCTATGACACGGCAAATACGCGTTGGAAATGTGCCCATCGGCGGCGGTGCCCTGGTGGCCATCCAATCTATGCTCAACACCAAAACCACCGATATAGAAGGCTCTCTTGCCCAGATTCGCGCACTGGCAGCTGCCGGCTGTCAGATCGCACGGCTGGCTGTGCCGGATAAGGCAGCAGCGGAAGCTTTTGCAGAAATTTGCAAGCAGTCGCCGCTGCCCTTAGTGGCGGACATCCACTTTGACTATAAGCTTGCTATTTTAGCTGCCGAAGGCGGTGCGGCAAAGATCCGCATCAACCCCGGCAACATCGGTGGGGAAGACCGGGTAGAAGCGGTGGTAAAGGTCTGCAAAGAAAAGAAAATTCCTATCCGCATCGGTGTCAATGGCGGCAGCTTGGATAAAAAACTTTTGGAAAAATACGGACATCCTACGGCAGAAGCCTTGGTGGAAAGCGCCTTCCAGCATATCGCGCTTCTGGAAAAATTCGGCTTTTACGACATCTGCGTGTCTATGAAATCCAGCACGGTGCCCACGATGGTAAAGGCTGCCCGGCTTTTCCGGGAAAAGTGTGACTATCCGCTCCACATCGGTGTGACGGAGACCGGCCCTGTGCGTATGGGTCTTATGAAATCCGCTATGGGCATTGGCGCCCTCCTTCTTGACGGCATCGGTGATACCCTCCGCGTCAGCCTGACCGATGACCCGGTGGAGGAGGTCTATGCTGCAAAGGACATTCTAAAGGCTGCAGGCCTCAGAAAAGAGGGTGTGAATATCATTTCCTGCCCCACCTGCGGACGGACAAAGATCGATCTCATCGGCCTTGTAAATCAAGTAGATGAAGCATTAAAGGACTGTAAAAAGCCCATCACTGTGGCGGTAATGGGCTGCATCGTAAACGGCCCGGGTGAAGCCCGGGAAGCAGACATCGGTATCGCAGGCGGTGACGGCTGCGGTATGCTCTTTGAAAAAGGGCAGCAGATCGCCAAATATCCCTATGAGGAGCTGCTGCCTGCGCTCTTGGCGCGAATTGAAAAGATGTGAGGAAGCTATGAAAGAAACCATTCCCTTTTTACTTATGTTCCCGGATTACCGCCCGACGGACGGGCTGCAGGAAGCATTGGCGCAGGCTACGCTTCTATCCGCGGACGTAGACCCGGTTGCCCGGCGGATTTCCGTAAAAATGGCCTGCGGCCATTATATCCCCCGGACGAGCTTAGACGGTGTGGAAAGGGAAATCAGCCGCATTTACGGGCTTAACAGTCTCTGCCTGGACTGCAGATTCCCTGCATCCCGGCTGACCGAAATTGCCCCGGAAGAAATGCGGGACATTTTCGTATCCCAGAATTCTATGGCGCGAGGTGTTCTTGCCGGCGCGCAGTATATCTGGGAGGAAGAAACATTAAAGGTCTGTCTTGCCGCAAACGGCAGGGAAATCTTAGAAAAAGTTCTGCCCCAAGTGAAAAATGTCTTATTATCCCGCTTTGGTACAGCACCGGAGATCGCGGTGGTGACGGGAAAGGCCTTGGAGGGCAAGGAACTTCTCAGTGCAATGGCAGATATGCGCAAGCAGATGCTTACCGATATGCCTGCCCCTGTATTCCGGGACAAGGAAAAACCCCAGCAGGAAAAGAAGGAAGCCATCTACGGCAGACCCTTCAAGGGAGATGCCATACCTATGGACACCTTGGACTTGGATATGGGCAGCGTCATCGTAGAGGGCAAGGTCTTTGCCATAGACCATCGGGAACTGAAAAAGCGAAATGCATGGGTCATTTCCTTTGATATGACCGACAACCGCGGCTCTGTGCGCATCAATCGTTTTATGGAAAGCGAGGAGGCGAAGCCGATCCTTGACGGTGTGAAAAACGGAAAGGTCCTCCGTGTCCGGGGCAGATTGGAAATTAACCGCTACGATGGCGATATGGTCCTAAAGCCCGATGCCATTATGGCAGGCAAAATGGAAAGCCGCACCGATACTTGCGAAATTGGCCGCCGTGTGGAGCTCCACCTGCATACCAATATGAGTAATATGGATGCCCTGACAAGCACCGACGCAGCCATTCGCCGGGCTGCCGCTTGGGGCCATCCTGCCATTGCCATCACAGACCACGGCTGTGTCCAGTCCTTTACGGAGGCACTGCACACCATCGAGGACTGGAAGGGCGCGCCCAAGGTGGCGGGCACCGATAAAGTGATCAAGATCCTCTATGGCTGTGAGGGCTACTATATTAACGACGTGGATGACCGGGTTGCCGTCCACGGCAGCAAAAATATGTCCTTTGCGGACGAATACATTGCGCTGGATTTGGAGACCACCGGTCTTTATGCCCGGCACGATACCATCATCGAAATTGGTGCAGTCAAAATGCGCGGCGGTGAGGAAATAGACCGTTTCCAAACCTTTGTAGACCCCGGACGACAGCTGAGCCGTGAGGTCAGCACCTTGACCGGCATCACGGATGCAATGCTCAAGGGTGCACCAAAGATCGATACGGTCATTCCTGCACTTTTAGACTTTATTGGCGGTCGTGTCATCGTTGCCCACAATGCGGACTTTGATATGACCTTTATTCAGCGCGCCTGCGACGGGCTTGGTATCGCGCACAGCTTTACATATGTGGACACCCTGACCATCGCACAGAACCTGATGCCGGAACTGCCGAAATATAAGCTGGATGTGGTGGCAAAGGCCTTTCAGCTTGCGGATTTTAATCACCACCGGGCAGGGGATGATGCCCTTATTTGCGGTAAGATCATGGCAAATCTCTTCCCCCTGCTTTCAAAAGAGGGCATCTGCGATATTCAGGAAATAAATGACAAAATGCTTGCGCTGCGCCCCCGGCACCGTCGGGAGACGATGCGCTGCCAGCATATCGTCATGTTTGCCAAAAACCAAATGGGTCTGCGGAATCTCTACCATCTCATTTCCGATGCCAATTTGAAGTATTTCCGCAAATTCCCCCGCATTTACAAATCCGAGCTGATGAAACTGCGAGAGGGTCTCATTATCGGCTCTGCCTGTGAAAATAATGAAATTTATCAGGCCGCCCTTTCCGGCAAAAGCTGGGAGGAGCTGGAGCGGCTGGCGGGCTTTTACGATTACTTAGAGATCCAGCCCCTTTCCAATAACCGTTTTATGCTGGACGAGGGCAAAAAGGGCGAAGCGCCCATCGCACTGTCCCAGGAAGAACTGAAAGATTGCAACCGTACCATTGTAGAGCTGGGGGAGCGGCTGGGTAAACGGGTAGTCGCAACAGGTGACGTGCACTTCTTAGACCCGGAGGACGAAATTTTCCGCCATATCCTGCTGGCTACCAAGGGCTTTGACGACGCAGACAAGGATAACCCCCTTTATTTGCGTACCACCGATGAAATGCTGCAGGAATTTAGCTATCTCGGTGAAGAAAAGGCTAAGGAAGTTGTCATCGATAATCCCGGCTATATTGCGGATATGTGTGATACGATCCGTCCGGTACCCCATAATCTGTTCGCCCCCTCCATCGAAAACTCCGTGGAGGATCTCAAAAACCTGGTTTACGGCAAGTTCCACCGTCTTTACGGTGACAATCCGCCGGAATCTATGGTAAAGCGTGTGGAGACGGAGTTAAATGACATTATCTCCTGCCACTATGATGTGATTTATATGTCCGCCCAAAAGTTAGTGCAAAACTCCTTGGAGCACGGCTACTTGGTTGGCTCCCGTGGCTCTGTTGGCTCATCTATTGTAGCCTATCTTTCGGGCATTACGGAGGTCAATTCCTTCCCGCCCCACTACCGCTGTCCCAATCCGGACTGCAAATATACGGAGCTGAATGTACCTGAGGGCTATAACTGCGGTGCGGACCTCCCGGATGCCGTCTGTCCTCATTGCGGTACGAAATTCGAAAAAGACGGTTTCCACATCCCCTTTGAAACCTTCCTTGGCTTTGGCGGTGATAAGGTGCCTGATATTGACCTTAACTTCTCCGGTGAGTACCAGTCCCGGGCCCACGCCTACTGTACGGAGATGTTCGGTGCATCTCACGTGTTCCGTGCCGGTACCATCGGTACTGTGGCGGAAAAAACCGCTTTCGGCTACGCGAAGAAGTTCTTGGACGAGCGAAATAAAATGGCTTCCCGTGCAGAAGAAAACCGTCTTGCCGCCGGCTGTGTGGGTGTGCGCCGTACTACCGGTCAGCATCCGGGCGGTCTGGTAGTCATTCCCCAGGAAAATGAGATTTGGGATTTCTGCCCGGTGCAGCACCCGGCAGACGATGTCAATTCCGACCAGATCACGACCCATTTTGAATATCACTCTATGGAAGAAAACCTCCTGAAGCTGGATATGCTGGGACACGATGACCCCACAATGATCCGTATGATGGAGGACGACACCGGTGTGGATGCTAAGACGATCCCGCTGGATGATAAAGCCACGATGTCCATTTTCACCTCCTCGAAGGTGCTGGGCTACGAAAATGACCCCATACTCGGACCTACCGGTGCGGTGGCGGTGCCGGAGTTCAACACCCGCTTTACCCGTGAAGTTCTGCTGGATACAAAGCCCGAGAAGTTTGACTTTTTGGTGCGGATCTCCGGCTACACCCACGGTACCGATGTGTGGCTGGGCAACGCAAAAGACTTGATCGTTTCCGGTACGGCAAGAGTTGACCAGACCATCGGCTGTCGTGACGATATTATGATCTACCTCATTTCCTGCGGTCTGCCGGAAAAGCGTGCTTTTAAGATCATGGAATCGGTCCGTAAGGGCAGGGGACTGCCGGACGGCGCGGAGCAGGAAATGATTGCGGCCGGTGTGCCGGACTGGTATATCGATTCCTGTAAGAAGATCAAGTACTTGTTCCCAAAAGCCCACGCAGTTGCCTATGTTATGATGGCATTCCGCATTGCTTGGTTTAAGGTCAATTATCCCTTGGCCTTCTACGCGGCTTATTTCTACCGTCGCAGTCAGAAGGGCGGCTTTGATGCCGTTATGATGACGAACGGTATGGAAGATGTCAAAGCCCATATTAAAGCGATTTCCGGCAATGAAAAAGCCACCGACAAGGAGCAGGATCTCTTAACTACCTTGGAGGTTGCCTACGAATATTATCTGCGGGGCTTCGAATTTTTGCCCATCGATATTTACAAGAGCCACGCAACCAAATTCCTCATTGAGGACGGTAAGCTCCGCCCACCCTTCGTGTCCATCTCCGGCCTTGGCGAAAGTGCCGCTTGGGACTTGATGAAGGGTAGAGAAAACCGGGAGTTCATTTCCGTGGAGGAAGTGGCTGCCGCCTGTCCTAAGGTCAGTAAGACCCACATTCAAATGCTGAAGGATGCAGGCGCTTTCGGCGCTTTGCCGGATTCCAACCAAGTCAGTTTGTTTTAGCCTGAGCAATACAACCCGAACTCGTTTCTAAGCAGCGAGACCACTCCAGTGCATCGTTATCGCTTTTTGGAGGGCACAAAGCCCACCTGCAAAGCTCTGCCTTGCCCTGAAGCGGCATCACTGCTTAGAAATCTACGACCCAAGGGGGTTGGATGATTTGCTCAGACAAGAATTTATGAAGCAGATGGGCTGACGCCCATCAATGAATAAAATGAAGACTGAGCGAATCAGACACCGCCTTGGGCGGGTTCGAGTTATATTGCTCAGGCTAAGGAGAGAGAATTATGCAAGCAACAGAGAAACAGTATCATATTAACTGCTCTGCCGGCGATGTGGGACGGTATGTGTTCCTGCCCGGTGATCCCGGACGCTGCGAAGCCATTGCGTCCTATTTTGAAAATCCCGTCCATATCGGTATGAACCGGGAGTATAATATCTACACCGGCTACCTCTGCGGTGAAAAGGTCTCTGTCTGTTCCACCGGCATCGGCGGACCTTCTGCCGCTATTGCAATGGAGGAGCTGGCTGCCATTGGTGCGGATACCTTTATCCGTGTGGGCACCTGCGGCGGCATCCATATGGATGTAATGCCCGGAGATGTGGTGGTTGCCACCGGCGCTGTCCGCTTTGAGCATACCTCGTTTGAGTATGCACCGGCAGAATATCCCTCTGTGCCGGACTTTGATGTGACACTCGCTCTGCGGGAGGCATCCCTCGCGCTGGGCTATCCCACCCATACCGGTGTTGTCCAGTGTAAGGACTCCTTCTACGGGCAGCATTCGCCTGAAAAGTCTCCCGTTTCCTACGAACTGCTCCAAAAGTGGGAGGCTTGGAAACGCTTGGGCGTAAAGGCCAGCGAAATGGAATCCGCAGCCCTCTTTGTTGTGGCAGCGGCCTTGGGTGTTCGCTGCGGCAGCTGCTTCCACGCAGTCTGGAATCAGGAGCGGGAAAAGGCAGGCCTCTTTATGCCCATGACCGAGGACACCAGTCGCGCCATCCGGGTCGGCATCGAAGCGATGAAGCGCCTCATTGAAGCCGATAAGAAATAAAATGGGTAAGAAGCGCTCCCTTGCACACTGCAAGGGAGCGCCTTTATCTATCCTCAGAAAACAAATCGGAATCTATTTTTACCCGTCTTGGGAATCTCATACTGTGCAGGCAGGGTCGGGCCGCAGGAATGAGAACCGACACCCCGCATACCAAGGTCGATACACACACTCACAAAGTCATTTTCTTCCAGCTGGAATGTGTGTGTCGTTTCCATTAGCTGCTTCGTGGTAAAGGGATTGACAGAGCAGGAGAAGGGCTGCCGGGCTGTCATTTGGAACAGATCCTTTATTGCAAGATACTGGCAGGCATAGTGACTGCCGGACTCCTGCGGACGGACATAGTTCCGGTCATAGTTTTCTTCGGCTGTACTCTCATAGTAGCCGTAATTGCAGGCAACGTGCTTATCTACATAGCTCTCATACGGACCAAAGCCAACATAAGCGAACTGCGTATATGCTTTATCTACGCCAAACTCTAAGCCGAACCGCGGGAAGCTTTCTACATAATCCGCAAGCTTGTATTCCACATCTATCGTCAGCACATTGCCCGTTACGGTATAGCTAAGGATAACCTCCGCCGCCGGGTTCAGACCCGTGTCAGCAAGGCAGCCTACAAACCGATGGGTATTGCCGCTCTTTTCATAGGAGAAAATATGCATTTTACAGGCATCCAAGCAGTATCGACCGATCCACTTGGGAAGCAGCATGCGGTCATTGTCCACATAGCGCGTAAGGTTAAAATGCATCGGCACCCGCAATACTTCTATGCCGTCTGCCTTGAGGGACGTAAGCGCACCTGTATGCTCGTCAACTTCAATAGAAACCGCAGAAGCATGGCCCTCTTCAGCAGGCAGCTCTACGGGGCAGATCGTCGACGTAGTTTTGCCGCCATAAACAGCCTTCATTTCCAGTGCGCCGGATTTTAACTTTCGGTCCGGTGTCAAAAGACCGTCGATGCAGAAGTTGCCGTCGTGCTTTCTTTCCCCGAAATCGCCGCCGTAGAGAAAGCCTTTTTCGGTTTTGATGCCGTGGTCAGCCCATTCCCACACAAAGGCACCCATCAGCTGCTCGTTGCTGTAAATCAGCTTCCAATAATCTGCAATGTCGCCACAGCTGTTACCCATGGCATGGGTATATTCGCACATCACAAAGGGACGGTTCTCTTCAGGATTATCGAGTACCTTTTCCTGAATGGTCTCCAGCGAAGGATACATCATACTGACCATATCTACAAGGTCCGTGTAATAATAATCCTGCGCATTTTGCAGACCCTCGTAATGGACAGGCCTTGTCTTATCCCTGTTTTTGATATAGCGAGCGCCCGCAAAGAAGGCCTTGCCGAAAGCAGCCTCATTGCCCAGGGACCAAATGATCACCGAAGGACGGTTTTTATCACGCTCCACAAGGGCAGTATGTCTGTCAGTAATACCGGGTGTAAAGATCTCTTTCTGGGCATATTCCCGCCACAGTTTTCCGTCATAACCGCCTTCTAAGCAGCAGGCGCCGTGGGTCTCAAGGTCGGCCTCGTCCATAACATACAAACCCAGCACATCGCAAAGCTGATAAAACTCCGGCCTGTTGGGGTAATGAGAGGTGCGGACAGCATTGACATTCAGTGATTTCATCAGCTGAAGATCCTGCACCATATTCTCAAGGCTGACTGTCGCGGCAGTTTCGCAGTTGAAATCGTGGCGGTTTACACCCTTGAGCTTTACCGGCTGACCGTTGATCTTAAAAACCTTACCGTCGATCGTCACTTCCCGGAAACCGATTTGCTCTATGATCTTTTCACCGTTCGCAAACAGCTCCAAAACGTACAGATTGGGCTCCTCCGCTGTCCACAGCTTCACATTTTGAACGGTCATTTTGATGTGATCGCCGGGTTCTGCCCTCTGCGTACCTTCCTGCAAGCAGATCGTAATGCAAACAGGGCTTTCGTTGTAAAAAGTGAGGAGGCCGTCTTTTCCGCTGATGGCGGTTTCAATTTTATAATCGGTAATGTGCTTCTCGGGTCGTTTCAGGATATAGACGTTCCGAAAAATGCCGGAGAAGCGGAATTTATCCTGACACTCCAAGTAAGTAGAAATGCACCATTTGAGCACAAGCACGTCAATTCGGTTCTCTCCGTCCCATACAAAATCGGTAATATCAAATTCGCTGATGGCATGGGAGATTTGGGAATAACCCACAAACTTCTCATTGATATACAGATAGAATGCGCTGTCCACACCTTCAAAATTGAGGTAGTACCGTTCCCTCGCTTCCTTAGAAAGCGCAAAAGAACGCCGATAATGCCAGCAGGGATTCTCATATGGAATATGGGGGAGCATTACCGGGAATGGAAAGCGGGTATTCAGGTACTGAATCTGATCATAGCCGTGCATCTGTACGCAGGCAGGAACAGGAATTTCCCCACATAGCGCTTCATTGATTGAAAAATCCTCTACGTGGTCGTGTTGTTTTATTTGCCATACACCGTCAAGAGAAATAAAACGGGAACTGGCTTGCCGGTCTTGAATGCCAAATACCGTTGGGATCTCATCCCTTTCGCCAAAGGGTATGTAGTAGCTTCTATGGGGTTCCGTACCAACACGGTCAAAGCTTTCGTATTCTCGCATTTTTCTGCCTCCTGCATGGTATTCTAAAATGCATAAGTCTTTCCCAAATCAGTATAGAACGCTTCTCCACGGTTTGTCAAGTTGCATCTTCCCATCAGCCCTATAATTATCTCGGTTTTGTTTATGTTATTCACGATAGGCTTGAAAAGCCGGTAAAGAGCATATATAATATTCCTATCTATATTTAGATGAGGTGCGTACTTATGAGAATCATTAGACAAGCAGATTGTGAAAGCATTTTCCCCTACATCGCGTACATTCCCGAAAACTGCAGTGACCATCCTGCACTCCTCATTCAGCTCCATGGCGCAGGCGAACGGGGAAACGGGGGAGAAGATTTAGATAAGGTTTTGGTTCACGGTTTTCAAAAGATCGTAGATGACGATAACTTCCGTGACTGCATACTCCTCATGCCCCAGTGTCCCACCGACAGCTTTTGGGTTGCAAGGATTGAAAGTATTCGGAAGTTCATTGATGAAATGATCCTGAAATTTTCTGCGGATACCACCAGAATCTATATGTGCGGCCTGAGTATGGGCGGCTTTGGAACGTGGTATACAGCCCAAGCTTATCCTTGCCTCTTCGCAGCCATTGCGCCTTGCTGCGGCGGTGGAATGCCATGGAATGCAGGTGTGCTCACCATGCCCATCTGGGCCTTCCACGGACTGTGTGACACCGTCGTCCTGCCCTCTTGTACTATGGATATGATCGACAAATTAAAGGACACAAATCCACACCTCAAGTATGATCTATACGAGGGCGTGGGACATGACTCTTGGAACATGGCATTTACCCTGCCTACCCTTAATTGGCTATTATCGCAACAAAAATCAGCGCAGTGAACGAAACCTGTGCAGTCTATGGAAAAAGCCCCGCCTAAGGGCGGCACGCCATAGTGATGAATTGGTTTTGAACCGTCCCTTTTCCGCTTAACTGCACAAAAAATTCCCGAAATGCGTCAGCATTCCGGGAATTTTGTTATTTGTTAATCAAAAAAGTTACGACTTCAAAACTGCAATGCGCCCTGAAAATCAGGGCGCATCGGTTATTTGAAGATTAGTCCTTGTACATCTCAACCAGCTTCAGCAGGTGCTCGTAGCGCTCCTTAGCAGCAGCCTCGTTCTTAGCGAACAGCTCGGTTGCGCGCTCGGGGAACTCACGGGTCAGTCGGCTGTAGCGAGCCTCGTTCATCAGGAACTCCTGATAGCCATCCTTGGGTGCCTTGGAGTCCAGAGTGAACTTGCCGGTCTCCTTGGAGGGATCGAAGCGGAACAGATTCCAGTAGCCGCACTCAACAGCCTTCTTCATCTCGTTCTGGCAGTTCATCATACCGCCCTTGATGGAGTGCATCTCACAGGGAGCGTAGCCGATGATCAGGGAAGGACCGTTGTATGCCTCTGCCTCGCAGATAGCCTTGATGGTCTGTGCCTGGTTTGCGCCCATAGCGATCTGGGCAACGTAAACGTAGCCATAGCTCATTGCGATCTCAGCAAGGCTCTTCTTCTTGGTCTCCTTACCGGAGGCTGCGAACTGAGCAACCTGACCGATGTTGGAAGCCTTGGAGGCCTGACCGCCGGTGTTGGAGTAGACTTCGGTATCGAACACAAAGATGTTGACATCCTTGTTGGAGGCCAGTACATGGTCAACACCGCCGAAGCCGATGTCGTATGCCCAGCCGTCGCCACCGAAGATCCATACGGACTTCTTGGAGAGATACTCCTTCTGAGAGAGGATCTCCTTAACGGTGTCGCAGCAGACCTTAGCTTCCAGATTAGCAATCAGTGCCTTGGTAGCAGCCTTGTTGGCCTCGCCGTCGTTGAAGGTATCCAGCCAAGCCTGGCAAGCGGCCTTGCGCTCGTCACAAACGGTGGTCTCCATTACGGTGCGGACCTTGTTAGCAAGAGACTCGCGGATAACTGCCTGTGCGGTGTACATACCCAGACCGTGCTCAGCGTTGTCCTCGAACAGGGAGTTTGCCCAAGCAGGACCGTGGCCGTCAGCATTTACG
Organism: Oscillospiraceae bacterium; assembly: GCA_015067665.1. Lineage (GTDB taxonomy): Bacteria > Bacillota > Clostridia > Oscillospirales > Oscillospiraceae > Faecousia. The sequence continues at coordinate 25,365 of SVLZ01000028.1, forward strand.
GTGTAGGGAGAGGTAGCAGCGGGGCCGCCCCAGATGGAGCTACAGC
>SVLZ01000029.1 GCA_015067665.1 Oscillospiraceae bacterium
TCCTCTGCCAAAAAATCCCTGACCGCATTCGCGGTCGGGGATTTTTTAGCTTCGGATGGGGATTCGAAGATGTAAAATGCAGATGCCCGGTGGGCATCTGCTGCCACCAGTGCAAACACTGGTGGCTTCATTAGTTTTTGCCCTTTGGGGCAAAAATGCAAACGAATCCCTCATCCTCTGCCAAAAATAGCAGATACCCATTTGGGTATCTGCTATTTTTATCATCGGATGGGGATTCGAAAGGGCGGCACCAGTGCGCACACTGGTGTAAAAATTGAGAGCGGGCGAGCAATTTTTAGCCCGTGGGAGAATCCATTGGTTGCAAGACGCATCCGTATGGATGTGGATTGCAATCAATATGGGTCGCAGCAGACTATCGTAACCTTAATTTTTGCCTAAAAGGCAAAAATGCAAACGAATCCCTCATCCGACCAAGTTATAGAAAATCCACCAAATAATATGTAGGTCGGGGGTTTACTCCCGCCGTTTTAACGCACCGCTAAAAGATGATGTAGGGAATGGATTTATCCATTCCATCACGGTGTGCCCATTAAAGGCGGAATGCATAAATGCATTCCCTACGGCATAATACGAAGGTGCATACCGGGAGATTGCCACGGGCATATCCTGTTGCGGTTCCCAGCGAATGTCCTCGGTCGTTCGACCTTCGTCCCTCGCTGACCGCCGCCACTCGCTCAGGTCGCTCCTCCCGCCACCGGCGGCGCTCCCATCGCTCCCCCTCGCAATGACAACGGAAATTGGATGTTGCTACTACAAAAAAGACCTTCCCGGTTTGGGAAGGTCTTTCGTCATATTCATACACTTACTTTTTCTTTTTTACCCGCCTTGACCCGGAAATAGTAACCGATGGCATAAATCAAACCGGAGGCAATGGTAATGCCAAGCATCAAAAGGAACATATTGACGAACCAGCCGCAGGCGGCATAAATGTCCTTAAAGACCGCCAAAGGACTTCTCACATAAGGGGAAATATAGAAGCAGTTGACCTTATCACCGAAAATGAGGTTGAAGCTCTGTGCCACAACGCAGGCGATATAGTAAACGATAATGCCCTTAAAATAGGCGCGGCGTTCCTTGCAGACACGCTTGCTCAGGTAGAGATAAAGACCGATAAAGATCAGGAGCATATGCCAAATATAGGCGTGGGCAGTTAGGGTGATAATGGGGTGCTGAATGCCGCTGGGCTCTAAGAATGCCATAATGCCGCCAAACATATTGACGGAGAACATAAATTCATAGAGCCAGCTGTTGATCTTTTCGTTCTTGCAGAAGGCACAGAACATACAAAGGTACATGGGCACCGAGCAGAGCTGGAAGGGGAACACACCCCAAAAGCCCCAGCCGTAGGACTCCACATGGATGTGGAAAAGGATCTTATAAACCTCAAAGATCAGCAGTACCGCACTGACGGTACCGAGGACGATGCGGTTTTGCTTATCGTTCGTATTTCGTAAGAGATAGGCGCCAAGAATGGTAAGGGCGAGCAGGATCAGGGTGAACGTAATGTGGAAAATGCCGTAGGGCGCAGGTTTCTCCATCGCCCAAGCGGTTTGCTCTAAGAACTCCTTCATAGAAACCCCTCTTTTCGGTTGTAGATATGAACACTCTACCATATTTCGGCAAATTTTGCAAGTACGGTTACGGCTTGACCTTTTCTTTGTATAGGTTTATAATGGAGTTACCAATGGGAAAGAAGCGTGGTATTTTGGAAAATCGGCATAAATCCCTGACCGAGGGATCTATCTGGAAGGGGATTTTATTATTTGCCCTGCCGGTATTTTTGGGAAATGTGTTCCAGCAGCTATACAATGCTTTTGACGCGTGGTGCGTAGGTAATTACATAGGCGACGACGCGCTGGCGGCCGTCAGCTCTTCGGGAAGCCTGATCTTTATGATGGTCAGCTTTTTTAACGGTCTTTCTATGGGCGCCGGAGTGGTCATTGCCCGAGCCTTTGGCGCAAAGCAGCACGACGAGATGCGAAAAGCTATTCATACCGCCATTGCCTTCGGCCTTGTGACCGGCACGATTCTTACGGTGGCAGGTGTGGCGCTGACACCGACGATCCTTCGCTGGATGGGTACGCCGGCTGATGTGCTGCCTCAGTCCATTGCTTACTTCCGCTACTATTTCTGCGGTGGGCTGTTTGTGGTTATGTATAATATCTTTGTGGGTATCTTGCACGCAGTAGGTGACAGTCGCCATCCTCTTTACTACCTGATGATCTCTGCAATGATCAATGTGGTGCTCGATATGCTCTTTGTGGCAGGTTTGGGAATGGGTGTTGGAGCTGCCGCGATTGCCACAACGATTTCGCAAGGTATCAGCGCGCTTCTTTGCTGTATCCATTTGCTGCGCACCAAAGAAGTTTATCAGATCAAGCTAAAAGAGATCCGTTTCCATAAAGAGAGCCTGCGGGATATTGTCCGTTACGGCCTGCCTTCCGGTGTGCAAAACAGTGTCATTGCCCTTGCCAATGTTGTGGTCCAGTCCAATATCAATAGTTTTGGCAAGGCGGCAATGGCAGGCTGCGGCGCTTACTCAAAGTTAGAAGGCTTTGTATTTTTGCCGGTGACCTGCTTTACCCAAGCGCTTTCTACCTTTGTGGGACAGAATTTAGGCGCAGGACGGCACGATCGGGTGAAAAAAGGTGTGGGCTTTGGCATTGCCTGCTGCTGCATTATTGCAGAGCTTATCGGCGTGGTATGTTATTTGTTTGCGCCAAAGCTTATTGGCTTTTTCAGCGACTCTAAGGAGGCAATCGAATTTGGCGCGGCACATATGCGCACCATCTGTCTGTTTAATTGCCTGCTGGCATTTTCTCACTGTATGGCAAGTATTATGCGCGGCGCAGGAAAGGCAACCGTACCGATGTTTACGATGCTGGGTTGTTGGTGCTTGTTCCGGGTGACGTATATTACGGTTGCCGTGAAGCTCGTCAATCAGCTGACTACCGTCTCTTTGGCATATCCCATTACTTGGGCACTGAGTAGTGTGGTCTTTTTGATTTATTTCCTGAAAGTAGATTGGATTCACAATTTCGATCGGGAAAACGCGAAGAGACAGACCATTTCATAAAAATAAAGGAGATAACTATGAAATCCATCCGGGACATTTATAAGATCGGCCTTGGCCCTTCCAGCTCCCATACAATGGGTCCGGCCTACGCGGCAGAGCGTTTTCGTGACGAATATCCAAATGCAGATTTTATTCGGGCAATCCTCTACGGCTCTCTTGCCAAAACCGGCCAGGGGCACGGCACAGACCGGGCAATCAGCGGAAATTTCGCCGATCTGAAGCACGAGATCCTGTTTGACTGTGAAGCACCTACACCCGTCCATCCCAATACGGTGACCTTTATCGCCTTCCGGGATGGCAAGGAGCTGGGCAGACGGAATTTTTACAGCATCGGCGGCGGTGACATCCGTACCGATGGCGAGGAAGCCTTGCCGGAGAAAGAGATCTACGAGGAAAAGACCTTTGAGGAGATCGCAGCCCACTGTAAAACCCACAATATTCGCCTTTCCGATTATGTATTCCAGCGGGAAGGGGAGGAGATCAAGCCCTTCTTACTAAAGGTGTGGCAGGTAATGCAAAATGCCATCAATGAGGGACTGAGCAAAACCGGCACCCTGCCCGGCGGATTGTCTGTTGAGCGCAAGGGTCAGTTTCTCCACAGCCAGCGGCACATTGATGAAAGCCCGCAGACCCGTGAAAACCGACTGGTCTGCTCCTATGCCTTTGCAGTCAGCGAGCAGAATGCAGACTGTGGTCTGATCGTTACCGCGCCTACCTGCGGCTCCTGCGGCGTTTTGCCTGCGGTGCTGAAGTATATGCAGGAAAAGAACCATTTTAGTGACCACGATATTTTGCGGGCCTTAGCGGTTGCCGGTCTTATCGGCAATGTGGTGCGGACCAATGCCTCCATCAGCGGCGCGGAATGCGGCTGTCAGGCGGAGATCGGTACCGCCTGCTCCATGGCGGCGGCTGCACTGGCAGAATTATTTGAAATGGGCATCGACCAGATCGAATATGCGGCAGAGGTGGCAATGGAGCACCATTTGGGCCTCACCTGCGACCCGGTCTGCGGCCTTGTGCAGATTCCCTGCATCGAGCGTAACGCGGTGGCGGCAATGCGGGCGATCAACGCGCTGAGTTTAGCCAATTTCCTCTACGCCAGCCGAAAGGTGTCCTTTGATGTGGTGGTAGAGACAATGTACCAAACCGGCAAGGATCTTTCCCATCTCTATCGTGAAACCGCCGAAGGCGGCCTTGCAAAGCTGTATAATCAATAACCGGGAGGTAATATTTATGCGCTATCAGTTACATTTATCTATGACAGAGGAAGATTATCTGAACTTCAATTATTTTCAGGCAATGGAATCTGAGCAGGGAAAGAAGATGTTGATGAAAAGCCGTTTGGTACTCCTTACAATTATGGCGGCAGCGGTGCTGCTAATGGTGATCATCATAGGCTTAGACAGCTTTCTAATCCCTTATGTAAGCTTGATGGTTATTATTACGGTGATTTATATGGCGTTTTATAAGAAAATATTTGGTCGTAGTTTAAGAAAGCAGATCCTAAAAACAAAAAAAGCCGGTAGATTACCATACGAACCTGAGGTAGAGTATGAATTTTACGAGGATAAGGTTGTTGCGATTGCGCCTGAAACACGCACAGAGTTTAGTTATAGGCAAATAGAGCGCATTTGCGTTGTAGGAGAGCGTTATATATATGTCTATAACAGCAGTGTGAGCGCACTGGTATTATCTGTTTCACAAATTCGCCAGCAGGTGAACGAGGAGGAATTTTTGCAGTTTCTCACCGAAAAATGCCCCAATGTGGAGCATTATCAATAATAAAAAGGCTCACCAGTCGGTGAGCCTTTTTCACAATTATTTTGTAATATCTCTTGCTACATGGACGCCGCTGGCGGAGGCGTGGGAGAGGGAGTGGGTGATGCCGCTGCCGTCACCGATGATGTAAAGACCGGGATGACAGGATTCCAGCCGCTCGTTGACCTCGACTTCCATATTGTAGAACTTGACCTCCACGCCGTAAAGGAGCGTATCGTCGTTGGCGGTACCGGGGGCGACCTCATCGAGGGCGTAGATCATTTCAATGATACCGTCTAAGATCCGCTTGGGAAGCACCAGACTCAGATCGCCGGGGGTCGCCTGCAATGTGGGGGTGATGAAAGCTTCCTCGATCCGCTTGGGGGTGGAACGCTGACCGCGGATCAGGTCACCGAAGCGCTGCACGATAACACCGCCGCCCAGCATATTGCTAAGACGGGCAATGGATTCGCCGTAGCCGTTAGAGTCCTTGAAGGGTTCGGAGAAATGTTTGGCAACCAGCAGCGCAAAGTTTGTGTTCTCTGTTTGCAGGGCAGGATCGTCGTAGCTGTGACCGTTGACGGTGATGATGCCGTTGGTATTTTCGTTAACCACAGCGCCACGGGGGTTCATACAGAATGTACGGACCTTGTCGCCGTACTTTTCGGTGCGGTAGACGATCTTGCTTTCGTACAGCTCGTCAGTAATGTGAGCAAAGACAGCGGCAGGCAGCTCCACACGGACACCGATGTCCACACGGCTGGATTCTGTGGGAATATTCAGGTCTTTACAGACTTTCTCCATCCACTTGCTGCCGCTGCGGCCAACGGATACGATACACTTTTCGCTGGTATAAGTGCCCTTTTTGCACTCGACAGCATATCCACCGTCAATGATTTGCAAGGATTGTACGGGTGTATCGAAGAAAAATTCCACTTTATCCTGCAGGTAGGCATAGAGGTTTTCCAGTACCACATAGTTCACGTCTGTGCCTAAATGGCGGACAGAAGCATCCAAAAGGTGGAGATTGTGCTGGATGCAGACGGTCTTAAACCGGGTGCCAGCTGTGGAATAGAGCTTTGTGCCTTCACCGCCGAACTTCAAATTGATTTCGTCCACATAGCGCATTAGCTCCAGCGCCTGCTTCTTACCGATATACTTATAGAGAGTACCGCCAAAATCGTTGGTAATGTTATACTTACCGTCGGAGAAAGCGCCTGCGCCGCCAAAGCCACTCATAATGCTGCAGCTTTTGCAGCTGATGCAGGATTTTACTTTTTCACCGTCGATGGGGCAGCGACGCTTACTGAGTGCGTGACCGGTTTCGAAAACGGCTACTTTAAGACTGGGATTGTGCTGCATAAGTTCGTAAGCGGCAAAGATACCGCCGGGACCTGCGCCGATAATAATGACATCATAATTCATAGAGCTGTCCTCCTGCTGTTATTTCGGGGGGCTGTGTAAATGCACATACCAAGTTATTATAGCATAGTTTTTTGCAAAAGTAAATCCCGGTTATCAGAAACTGGAATTTAACGGGAGGTCTTGCAATCACCGGCGGTCAATGTTACAATAATGCCAATCAAATGTCAAGGGTTTTTACCGAAAAAGGATGAAATTGATGTTCGGATATTTGTTTTTGACCGGTGCTGTGCTCTCCGGTGCGGCAAGAGGCTTCTGCGCCAAGAGAACAAGCGGCTATACACCCAACACTGCGGCTGCAGTCTTTACCAACATCATCCGCTTACTGCTCAGCTCTGTTGCGGCGCTGCTGTTTGCGCTGGTGACTACCGATCGTGGCGCCTTGGTGCCTACACCCAAAATGCTGCTGGTCGCTCTCCTTGCCGGCCTGTCCACGGCGGCGCTTCTGGTGTCTTGGCTGCTGGCGGCAAGGAAAAGTGCCTATATGATGCTGGATGTTTTTCTTACGATGGGGGTGTTGATCCCGCTTGTGGGCAGCAGTATATGTTTTGGAGAAGAAGTGCGGCTGACCCAGTGGATCGGATTTGCGATTCTCTTTGTGGCTGTGCGCATTATGTGCGCCTACAATAATACCGTCAAGGAAAAGATCACCGTCTCATCCTTGGTGCTTCTGCTGATTGCCGGTATTTCCAGCGGCACGGCAGATTTCTCCCAAAAGATATTTATTAAGCTGATTCCCGATGGCAATATTGCAGCTTTTCATTTCTACACCCAGCTGATCGCCACCGCAGTTTTGGTTATTACTTGGTTTGTGGTACCCAAAGAGCAGGGAACCGTAAAAAAGATCGAATTTAAGAAGATTTTCGGCTATCTGACGGTTATGGCGATCAGCCTCTTTACTGCCAGCTACTTTAAGACCTTAGCTGCAAACGAGCTTTCTGCTGCGCTGGTCTATCCTCTGAATCAGGGCGCGTCTCTTATCATATCTGCCCTTATGGCAGCGGTGTTCTTTAAGGAAAAAATCAATCTGAAGGCCACGATCGGTATCATTTTGGCATTTATTGGGTTGATCACCATCAATATTTTATAAGAAAAAGGCTTGACCGGATCGGTCAAGCCTTAATTAGTGGCAGTTCTGTCATTCGGAGCTTGGCGCAGGCATAGGGATAGAGGTCCATTTCCAGCTCGTCGGAAATAGGTTCTAAGGATTCGGGCTTTTTTGCACAGACGGTTTCGAAGCCGTCTTCCAGACCCCAAGGAATTTGCTTCAGCTTGGCACGGACAACAATAGGCGGATTTTCGGAAGAGAAGGGAATATTCCCTACACCTTTCGTTTGTACCAAAAGGGTGTTTTCTCCAAAGGCAAAATTCCAAGGCGATTTGGGGATAAATTCGTAATCGCAGTAGGGGAATTGACGCACAACACCGTTATGTTCGTATTCATTCATTTTCTTTTCGCAGGCGATGGGTACTGAGAAAATCAGGGAACCGTAACGGACGGCATAAAGATCGTTGGGGCGCTTCTTAAAATAAGGAGCCGTTTCAAAGGCAATTTGTATTTCGGTATACTCGCCGCCCTGAATCGGGAGCGCCACTTCACCGCATTGGGCAGGTTTACCGTTAATGGTAACATTTTTCGCAAAAGAGGGGATACGGACAAGGAGAGTAAAATCCTTTTGAGAGGTGATGCGGTATTTCGCGCTGTTTTCAAAGGGATAATTTGTCTCCAATGCTATGTGCATATCCTCCGTTGTGAGGAAGCTTGGCAGCATTACGGCGCTCAGCACGGTATTGTCACTGTGCATAAAGGCAGATAGAGCAAATTTCGGCCAGCCCTGGTTAAAGTTTGCTGTGCAGCAGCCAAAATTGGGCTCTAAGCCAAATAGATGGGCTTCGCCATTATTTGTGCGGAACAGGGATCTGCCGGGGAATTTTTCGCAGGCGATCTGATTGCTCATCTGTACATACTGATGAACCCACATATCGTCGCTGAGTGTAGCGGGCAATGCATTAAAGGCCAAAACTTCCAATCGTTCCGCCCACCTGGGATCACCGGTGTAGGCATAAAGCAGCTCGTAGGAATACATCTGCTCCACGATGGCGCAAAGCTCTGTGCCCTGAATGGGACTTAAGCCGGACAGGCACTCATCTCCTGTGAAGCTTTCGTATACCGTGCCGTTATAGCGGTCCAAAATGCTTCGTAAATACTCTGCAGTATCGGTGTAGTCTGCGTCTAAAAGATCGCAGCTGACCGCTTCAGATTTCAGCATCATCGTCAAGTTTACGATATGGGTCTCAAACCGCCAGCGGTTAATGGGCCGCTTCCAATCCTCGGTAAAGGTGCTGTAATCAGCCCCTTGTGCTTTCAGGAGCTTCGCAAGATCTTTTAGCCAGTCCTCTTTATATAGGTCATATGTAAAACGGATGGCGATAAAGGCCTCAAACCAGCGGAATTTACCCCAATTAAACAGAGAGACGTTGCCATTTTTCAGCAGATCATAATAGTTTTTCAGAATGCGATAGACCACCTGCGGTATCCGTTCGTCCCCGGAGCAATCATAGTAGACGACCAAGACCTTGGTGATCAACTGTACAGCCCACGTGTCATAATGCAGACGTTCTTCATCGGTGCAGGGGCAGATCCAGCCGTCTGCCTTTTGTTGAGCCAAAATAGCATCAATATACTTTTTGGCACGGGCGATCAGATCGTCGTCCTCCAAAAGGTATGCAAGGGGAATAAAGCCGTCCAGCCAGTAAGGAACACGTTCCCAGCCCTCCCGGCTGCCACCGATCCAAGCGCTGTCCCGGACGTCGGGCCATATTTTATCTAAGTTACCGCTGAGCCCCTTTGCCTGAATTTGAAGCTGGCGCTTCAGCCAGCCGGAGGGTTTCAGCTCCTTTGCGGTGTAGAAATTCCATTTTTGCATAAAATCACCTCGCGTGCATTATATCAAAAGAAAAGCGGATAATAAACTGATAGGATTACGGATTGCATTAAGAAAATCAAGTGAAGATCATCTAACCATCAAAATAATGTTGTTATCCAGTAGATTAAACCGTACACTACACTTGCGCTCACACCATACACGATCACCGGCCCTGCTATTGTAAACATCTTGGCACCAACGCCGAGGATGAAGCCCTCAGTCTTAAATTCCACCGCGGGGGCGGCGATGGCATTGGCAAAGCCGGTGATGGGTACCAGTGTGCCGGCACCTGCATATTTTGCAAGGTTGTCGTATAAGCTAAGGCCGGTGAAAAAGGCAGAGAGCGCCACCAGTGTTATCGAGGTGGCGGTAGAAGCATCGGTTTTATCCATATTTAACGCAAGATAGCCGTTCATTATCAGCTGACCAAGGGTGCAGATAAGACCGCCTACCAAAAAGGCAAGGGCGCAGTCTTTCCATATGGGCGATTTGGGTGCAAGCTCGCCTACCAGCTTGCTGTATTCCTTTTCCGTCATAAGATCCCCTCCGGCGATAGTTTTACCGGAGCGGATTTTTTTATGCAAAAAAGAAAACCCTCCCTTTAGGATAATGTCATTAAGTTAAGAAATCTGTGCCATTCTGAGCGACCCTGAGCGAAGTCGGAGGGGAGTCGAAGAATCCGTAATTCCTTGTAAGAAACGGATCTATCGACTTCGCGCTTTCGGCGCTTCGCTCAGGATGACATACTAACTTAATAACGTTTTCCCTTTTGGGAAGGTATATTACTGCATTTTCTCCAGGGCATTTCTCGCGGCATCCTGTTCAGCGCGTTTTTTGCTGCTGCCGATGCCTTTGCCTACGGGTGTTCCGTTGACGCAGACCTGCACCACAAATTCCTTGTTATGATCCGGACCGGATTGGCAAAGCAGGGTGTAGGTGATGACTTGTCCCTTTTTTTGCTGAATAAGCTCCTGAAATACGGTCTTATAGTCCATATTCCGGGGCTTTTCTACAGTAACGGTGGTCAGTACGAATTTATGGATAAATGCCTTTGCCGGTTCAAAGCCGCCGTCTAAGTAGATGGCTGCGATTACCGACTCTACCGCATCCGCCAAAATGGAGGGACGATTTTGGCCACCACTAAGGGCTTCACCGTGTCCTAAGAGGAGGTGCTCACCCAAACCAAGCTTTTTTGCAATGACTGCAAGGCTGCTTTCGCAGACCATATCCGCCCGCGCTCTGGAAAGCTCGCCTTCAAGCCGATCAGGGCAGGTGCGGTACAAATGCTCCGCTACCACCATTCCCAGCACCGAGTCACCTAAAAATTCCAGTCGCTCGTTACTTTTCAGGCTGTCGTGAAAGCGCTCATTGGCATACGACGAGTGGGAGAGGGCATTTTGCAGCAGAGAAATATCCCGAAAGCGATAGCCGATGGCTTCCTCTAAGCGTTTCATTCTGCAGCCTCCAGTTTGGAAAGACCCTCAGCAAGCTCTGCGGTAAAGTCCCGCCGGGCAGCATCTGCAGCCTGACGGATGGCATTGGAAAATGCCAGCTCATCGGAAGAGCCGTGGGCTTTGATAACCGGCTTCTTAATACCCAAAAATTGGGTGCCGCCGATCTCCCGGTAGTCCATCAGCTTCATCACCGCATCTACACCGGGCTTGCAAAGCAGATAGCCAAGCTTGCTCCAGAAATTCCGTTTGAAGATCTTGTGCTTCATGAGACTTCCCATATACATAGCTGTGCCTTCAATGGATTTTAAGAGCACATTGCCGGAAAAACCGTCACAGACTACCACATCTACACCGCCGAGGAGAGCATCTCTGCCTTCAACATTGCCGATGAAATTAAGAAGTCCTTTATTATGGGCATCGGTAAGTAATGCGTGGGCTTCTTTCTGCAGAGGGGTGCCTTTGGTATCTTCTGTGCCGATATTCAAGAGACCAACCCGGGGATTTTCTACACCAAGCTGATTCTTGGCAAAAAGCGAGCCTACAAGACCGAACTGAAGCAAAAATTCCGGTGTACATTCTGCATTTGCACCGCAGTCCAAGAGGATGGTTTTACCGCCTGCTTTATTAGGCATAGCAGGACCCATTGCCGCTCTGCGGATGCCCTTGACCCGTTTTACAATCAGGGTGGCGCCGGACAGCAGTGCACCGGTACTGCCGGCAGAAATGCAGGCGTCACCGTCACCGTCGGCAAGCATCTTAAGGGCGACCATCATAGAAGAGCCCTTTTTCTGGCGGACTACATTTGCCGGGTCATCGTGCATATCTACTACTTCGGTGGTATGGACCACGGAAATATTATCAGGCAGCTTGGTGTGACCCTGCTCTTTGAGGATCTCCCAAATGGCATCGCTGTCACCGACTAAAACGATCTCGTATTGTTTATCTGCATTGAGCGCACCTAAAACCGGTGCTTTCGGGGCGTGATCACCGCCCATTGCGTCAAGAATGATCTTCATAATAAGACCCCTTTCTTAGATTCCTTCGGATACCATACGATCAATAATATCCAAGGATCTGTTGGCAAGTGCCAAATTCTTTTCTGCTTTTTTGCGAATCCGCTTTTCCAGCGGGGAAATCAGGCTGAAATTGATATTCATAGGCTGGAAATCCTCCACCCGGCTGTCGCTGATGTAAAGACCCAGCGCACCGATGGCGGTTTCCTTGGGGAAATCGGGGGGCGTTTCACCTTTTAGCCGGGCAGCCATTGCCACAGCCGCCAAGTAGCCGGAGGCGGTGCTTTCCACATAACCCTCCACGCCGGTCATCTGTCCGGCAAAGGCCACGTATGGGTCACGACGGTCGGCATAGTACCGGTCCAGCAGCCGGGGAGACTGCAAAAATGTATTTTGATGCATCACACCGTAGCGGACAAACTCTGCATTTCGGAGGGCAGGGATCATGGAAAAGACCCGCTTCTGCTCGCCGAATTTCAGGTGGGTCTGGAAGCCCACTAAATTAAAAACACTCTTTGCTGCATTGTCCTGTCGGAGCTGTACGACGGCATAAGGCTCTTTGCCTGTGGCGGGGTCAGAAAGTCCCACCGGCTTAAGCGGGCCAAACCGCAGCGTATCATAGCCCCGGCGTCCCATTACCTCCACGGGCATACAGCCCTCAAAGACATTTTTATCTTCAAAGCCGTGGACGGGCGCTTCCTCTGCAGAAATCAGCGCTGCAAGGAATGCGTCATATTCATCCTTATTCATCGCGCAGTTGATATAGTCCGGTGTGCCCCGGTCGTACCGGGATTGCCACCAGGCTTTTTCCATATCGATGGAATCGGCAGAGACCAAAGGCGCGGCGGCATCAAAGAAATGGAGGTAGCTTTCTCCAAAATATTTGCCGATGGCTTCCGACATAGCATCGGAGGTCAGCGGACCGGTGGCGATGATTACCGGGCCTTGGGGCACCTCGGTGATTTCCTCGGAAAAAACGGTGATATTTGGATGATTTTTGATCTTTTCCGTCACCAAATCGGAAAAACCCTGCCGGTCTACTGCCAAGCAGCCACCGGCTTCTACCCGGGTTTCCTCTGCACAGCTAAGGATCAAGCTGCCGCAGCGGCGCAGCTCTTCCTTAAGAAGACCTACCGCATTTTCCAGTCGGTCACCGCGAAGGGAGTTGGAGCAGACCAATTCCGCAAAGGTGTCTACGTGATGAGCAGGGGAACGCTTAATAGGCTTCATTTCATAAAGAGATACGGCAAAACCGCGATTTGCAAGCTGCCATGCGGCTTCACAACCGGCAAGACCGGCTCCGATGACTTTCACAACCGTCATTTCTTTTTCCCTCCGGCAGCTTTCTTTGTCTTTTTGGGCGCTTCTGTTTTCTCTTTTTCTTCGCCCTTCTTATAGTAGCCCCGCTTATCCTCCGGCAGAAAATTTTCGCATTGTTCGTTAATGCAGAAGGGCTTCATCCGACCCTTGCCGGATTTCTTGAACATGGTCTGTCCGCAGACCGGGCAGTCGTTTGCTGTGGGCACATCCCAAGTCATAAAGCCGCATTCTGCGCCTTTTTGGCAAGCATAGTAAGCGTAGCCTCGCTTACTCTTGCGCTTGAGAATAGTATCGCCGCACTTGGGGCAGCGCCCGGGCATTTTTTCCACAATGGGCTTGGTGTTTTTGCACTCCGGGAAACCGGGGCAGGCAAGGAACTTGCCAAAACGCCCCACTTTTACCACCATCTGCCGTCCGCAAACTTCACAGATCTCTTCGGAAACCTCATCCGGCACTTTAAGCCTTGTGCCTTGGAGTGCTTCTTCGGCAGCCGTCATTTCCTTATGGAAATCTTTATAGAAATCAGATAGCAGTGCTTTCCAGTTCTGCTTTCCGGCTTCCACCTGATCAAGCTTTGCTTCCATACCTGCGGTAAATTCGACGTCGATAATATCATGGAAATGCGCCATCATAAGACCCGTTACTACCTCACCCAGTGCGGTGGGATAGAGCTTTTTCTCGGTCTTTTGTACATATTCCCGGTCCTGAATGGTGGAGACGATACCTGCATAGGTAGAGGGACGGCCAACGCCCTGTTCTTCCATAGCCTTAACGAGTGTTGCTTCGGTATAACGGGCAGGCGGCTGTGTAAAGTGTTGGGTCAGGCGCAGATCTGTAGCTGTAGCCTCATCGCCGGGTTTCAGCTCCGGCAGGGGAGAGCTGGCAGCCTCTTCATCATCATCCCGACCTTCCTCGTAAAGTGTCATAAAGCCGGCAAATTTCAAGCTTTGATGGGAGGAACGGAAAATATGACCGCTGCACTCGGTTTCGATGGACAGGGCATCATAAAGGGCATTTGCCATCTGAGATGCAAGGAAACGGCTCCAGATCAGCTTATAAAGCCGATATTGCTCTCTTGTCAAGGCATCCTTGATGCTTTCGGGGTCCAGCTCTACGTGAGTGGGACGAATCGCTTCGTGGGCATCCTGGATACCGGATTTGCCCTTAAAAACGTGGTGCTTGCCGTAATAATAGGCTTTGCCGTACCGGCTGCAAATAAAGGCTGCGGCATCGTCCATTGCCTCGTTGCTCAGGCGTAGAGAGTCGGTACGCATATAGGTGATAAGACCTGTGGTGCCGGCACCGGGAACATCCACGCCTTCATACAGCTGTTGGGCGACGGACATCGTGCGGCTGGGGGTCATATTCAGCTTTCGGGAAGCCTCCTGCTGGAGAGTGGAGGTGGTAAAGGGAGGTGCGGCAGAGCGCTTTTTCTCGCTGTGTTTCACGTCCTTGACGGTGAAAACCTTGCCGTCCACATCGTTTTTGACAGCCAAAGCTTCCGCTTCATTCTTCAGCTCCCGCTTCTTGGGACTGCCGTAATAAGAGGCGGTAAAGGCGGCATCCTTCCCGATGCATTGTAGGTCGGCTTCAAAGGTCCAGTACTCCTGGGGCTGGAAAGCGCGGATTTCATTTTCCCGATCCACAACCAGCCGGGTGGCAACAGACTGCACTCTGCCGGCACTAAGACCGCGACGGACTTTTTTCCAAAGCAGGGGAGAGAGCTGATAGCCAACGATCCGGTCCAGTACACGGCGTGCTTGCTGGGCATCGACGAGATCATAGTCAATATCCCGAGGCGCAGCGATGGAGGACTGTACCACCTTTTGTGTGATTTCGTTAAAGGTGACCCGGCGAATCTTTTCATCCGGCAGATCCAGTAGCTCCTTCAGGTGCCAGGAGATAGCCTCACCTTCGCGGTCAGGGTCGGTAGCCAGATAGACAGCCTCTGCGCCTGCAGACAGCTTTTTTAGTTCGGAGATCGTTTCTCCTTTGCCGGAAAGGGGTAGATACTGGGGGATAAAACCGCCCTCAATATCGACACCCATAGTGCTTTTGGGCAGATCGCGCAGATGACCCATGCTGGCGCGGACGGTATAGTCAGGGCCTAAATATTTACCAATGGTTTTTGCTTTGGAGGGGGACTCCACAATAACGAGATAGGATGCTTTTGCCATTTCTTCCTCCGATGATGTTATTTACGGGAAACTAAGCCGCCGGGATGGTTTTGGACAAGCCCCCGGATGGCCAGCATTGTGAGTATGGATAGTACTTTTTGCGAGGGGATTCCGGTCTGGGAGATGATCTCGTCCACAGGCTGGGGCTGCGTAGTCAAACGCAGGAAAACCGCCTTCTCCTGCGCATCCAGCGCGGAAAGGTCAGGTTCTATGACACTATAAGAGGATTTATCCTCCTTGTCAACGGGAATTTTCTCGGATCGTGGCTTCTTTTCTTTGGGAAGAGTGGTAGGTGTGGCCACCAAAAGGGTCTCGGGTTCCCGATAGAGCGTCTCGGACGGCTGTGCCTTTCGTACTTTGTCCGGATAAAGGGCGCTGTATTCCTTCATAATGTCCCAACCGCTGAGAACAGCCGTTGCCTGATCCTGCAAAAGGGCATTACTGCCGGCGCAGGCAGGGTTATCGATATTGCCGGGGATGACAAATATATCCCGACCTTGCTCTAATGCGGCACTGGCGGTGATCAGCGCACCGCTTTTTGCAGGTGCTTCTACCACCAAAACACCGTCGCTCAGCCCGCTGAGTACACGGTTGCGCACCGGGAAATTCCATCGGTAGTGAGGTGTTCCCGGTGGATATTGGGAGATGAGGCAGCCTTGCTTTTCGATTTGGGAAAAGAGAGCGCTGTTGGATTTCGGATAGACCACATCTAATCCGCCTGCAAGGACAGCGACTACCGGCATTTTTGTAGAAAGTGCGCCGGAAAGCGCCATTGTGTCGTTGCCGGTTGCACCGCCGGAGAGAACGATACCGCCGCAGGTGCTGATTTGGGCGGCGATGCGGTGGGATACGGACATACCGTAGGCCGTTGCCTGCCGTGTACCTACAATGGCAATGGACGGTGTATGATTCAGATCCGGGAGGGTGCCCTTTACGTAGAGAACAAGGGGCGCATCTTTGGTGTTGCGCAGCCCTACAGGATAGCTTTCATCCCCGAGGGTCAGGAGGTGGATATTCTTTTCGTGGCAGACCCGCAGGATGCGGTGGCACCTCGAAAGGTCTTTGTCCTGCAAAGCGTTCAGAATGCTCTCTGTCATATCGGGAATTTCAAGGAAAGCCTCCCGCCGCCCGTGATAAAGCTCCTCCGGATCGGAAAAATACTGCAAAAGGATATGCTTTTGCCAAAGCTGTATATTTTCGAGTTCTGCAAACCATATCCAGTAAAGCAGCATTTATTACACCTTCTCTTTATCGTTTTTCATCTGCCACATTACGATGGAAGCAGCAGATGCGGCATTTAAGGATTCACAGCGGGGATTCATCGGGATAATGAGATACTTGGTGCAGGCATCCATTACGAGATCACTGACACCTTGTCCCTCACTGCCGATGACTACCGCCATTTTAGAAATGGGGGCAGTACGAATGTCTGCGGCATCGTTCCGGAGCGCAGTGACAGCCAAGGGAATATTTGCCTTTTCGCAGGCAGTTTTTACCGTCTCAAAATCCGCCTCCATTACCGGGGTGCGGAAAATGGCGCCCATAGTGGAGCGGACCACCTTGTGACTGTAGGGGTCAGCGCAGCCGGGCAGCAGCACCACGGGAACATCAAGGGCATCGGCAGTGCGGAGAATGGTGCCAAGATTTCCGGGGTCTTGGATGCCGTCTAAGATCAGCATACCGGGTTTGGGAATAAATTCTGTCTTTTCCGGCAGACGGCAGAGAAACAGCGCACCCTGCGGGGTGGACATAGGGGAGATATATTCCATAATTTCCGCAGGAACGATGACCTCCCGGACATCCTCGGGTAGGGCAATAGCGATTTTTTCCGTATGGATAACGGTGGTAAGACCGCCCTCCCAGCGGATGGCCTCCTCTAATAGCTTTGTGCCGTCGGAGACGAAAAGACCGCTGCTTTCCCGTTCCCGACGGGAGCTGAGCAGCCGCCGCACCTGCTGGATCAGCGGATTTTTCCGGGAAGAGATATATTCCGTCTGTGTTTTCATAGAAAACCTCAATTGTTATTTTAATGATATACAATATAATATAACAATTCTTTTCCAATTTGCAAGAGGGAAAAATAAAAAGCGGTCCAAGACCGCTTTCCGATTATGTTTTGTAGGGGACGATGCCCACATCGTCCCGCCCGAATATGAAAAAATCGGCGCATCGATCACCGGTTTTTCTTCGGGTCGTCCGGAGGTCGACCCCTACATTTCGTTGTCATTGCGAGGGCACTTGTGCCCGTGGCAATCTACAGATACGCACTTCGTTTTTCTCGTAGGGGCGCATCACGATGCGCCCGCTATCCGTCACGCCTGCGCCTCCTGTTTCTTAAGACAGAGAACCGTCCCCTGTCTGTCCCCTGTCTGGGCCTGTCCCCTGTTCTTATGAAAACAACAATCTTATACCAATAACAAAAACAAGTATTTCTGCTGGAATAATCATAAAGAAAATACGTGCACTATGGCTGCTCAACACTGCAGCAGGTAGTACTTTTTGTTTTTTCCTCCAAATACTAATACGGAAACATGCTGACACAAGTGGACAAGACATTGCGCAAGCGGCCAATACTATAATTGGAATATCAATGTTTAATTGATGTTTTGCAAAAAGAATTATCCCAAGGGGTAACAATATTCCTATCAAATAAATAACTATCGTTGTTATATGGTAATGCAGTAACTTTTTCACTTATGTTTCCTCCGTTTACTTCAAAATCCAAAAGACAGGAGACGGTTCTCTGTCTTTGTGGCTTGAGCATTGCCTCTACCATTACTATACCGCGAAAAGGGGGGAACGACAAGAGGCAGGAAACAAAATTTATGAAATTTGGCGGTAATTTCAGGTTTTACAAGCGGGGAAATGTGTGCTATACTAAGAAAAAAAACTTGGAGGAACGTCATGGATGCTTATTCCCGGACCCGGCTGCTTTTGGGGAGCGATGGGATGGAGAAACTGAAAAATGCCCACATTGCGGTCTTTGGTCTTGGCGGTGTCGGCGGCTATGTGGTGGAAGCGCTGGCGCGAAGTGGAGTAGGTACGCTGGAACTTATTGACCACGATACCGTGAGCCTGACGAATATCAACCGCCAAATTCTCGCCACCCGGGAGACCGTTGGAATGGAAAAGTCCGAGGCGGCAAAGCGCCGCGTGGCGGCCATCGACCCGGAAATTCAGGTCATCGCCCGGCATCAGTTTTTCGGGCCGGACACGAAAGCGGAATTTGATTTTTCAAAGTATACCTATGTGGTGGATGCCATCGATACGGTGACGGGAAAGCTGGCGCTGGTACAGGCGGCGCAGGAGGCAGGTGTGCCGATTATCAGCTCCCTTGGCACAGGCAACAAGCTGGATCCAACCGCCTTTCGGATTGGTGACCTATACGAGACCAGCGTTTGCCCCTTGGCGCGAATTATGCGCAAGGAGTGCCGCAGGCGCGGCATCGAAAAGCTAAAAGTACTCTATTCCTTGGAAGAGCCCATCAAGCCGGAGATTTCGCCTGACGACCCAATTTTGCAGGAGCTGCCCGAGGGCAGAAATGCGCTGCCGGGGTCTGTCTCCTTTGTGCCTGCGGCGGCGGGTCTTATCATCGCCGGTCAGGTCATCCGCGATATTGTAGGAAAGTAGGACGATATTAACCCCTTCTCCCGGGGAGAAGGTGGATTTTGCGAGGAACGAGCAAAAGACGGATGAGGAACGGCGAAATGTTGGGCATAGGAATATGTTCATTCGTTATACAAATCTGAAAATTACCGCCCGCATTCCTCATCAGTCACCAATCGGTTTTGTAGCACCGATTGGTGACAGCTTCCCCCCGGGGGAAGCAATAGGTAACGTTGCGCCCAAAGACTTTTATCAAATAAAAAATGCTGTGCACATTGTGCACAGCATTTTTGGTTCTTAGCCTTCGAAATCCTTCTCTTCTGCCTCGGGAGCAGCTTCTTCGGGAGTTGCTTCTTCGGGAGCGGCAACTTCCTCAGCCTCTTCGACTTCTGCTTCTTCCTCACAGCAGATGCAGTCACACGCACAGCCTTCGTCGCAGCAGCAGTCGCAGGGGCAGTCGTCACAGTCGTTTTCACACTGGCAGTCGTCGCAGTCGTCCTCGCAGCAGCAGGGGCACTTGCCCAGCAGCTTCTTTGCCCAAGCAACGATCTTGTCACCGTAGGTAGCGATCACATAGACAATACCGGCAACAGCAGCAAGCGCAGCAACGATCTTCATGATGGTAGAAAATACTTTCATAGGAAAACCCTCCATTCATTTATTTTGTACTTTCAGTATAACCAATGCAGAGAAAAAAAGCAATAGGAAAATCGTGAATATTCTATGACAAATAGCCGAAAAGTCCCCGGACACTGGCCTCACCGGAGGCGATCACTTCCTGCGCACCATCGGGATACTGTACCAAAAGTCCGCCGTTGTCAGTGACAGAAATAGCAAAGGCCTTTTTTTGCTCCTCACCGCGCAGCAGCAAAACCTCCCGGTTCAGGGTGACGCACAGGGTGCGATAAGTGTCCATAATGTCACTTTTTCGGTCAATAAGTCCCTGATATTGCACTTTTATTTCCTGCAGCAAAGCGGCAGCCAAAGCGGTGGGGGAAATCTCCCGGCCGGTCTCCCGGTCCAGCGCAGTAGCAATATCCATAAGCTCCGGAGCAATGTCATCGCGGCAGTTAATGCCAATGCCAACCAGTGCGTAGTCCACAAAGCCGCCGGGCAGCAGGGCCATTTCGACCAGAATGCCGCCGACTTTTTTGGTGCCGATGACTAAATCGTTGATCCATTTAAGACCGGGGCGAATGCCGGAAACGGTATGCACCGCATTGGCGGCAGCAATGCCGATCAGGCAGGTCAGGTGCATCAGCTCCTCCGCTTTGCGTTTTGGTCTGAGGATGACAGTCATATAGAGGCCACCATCGGGGGAATGGAAGCTTCTGCCCATTCGTCCGCGACCACCGGTTTGGTGCTTTGCGATGACAGCGGTACCCTCCGGTGCGCCTTTTTGTGCTAAAGCTTTACAGTAGGTGCTGGTGGAGTCTACTGTTTCTAAATAATACACCGACTCCCCCCAGGGGTGAGCCGGGGGGAGCAGGGAAATGATTTCATTTTTCATTATTCAATGTCCTGAACAATCTCTTCGGGGGGTGTATCGAGAATTTCGGGGTTACGGAGCAAGCGCTTATAATACTTAAAGAAGGTGGCATAGTAGAAGCCGTCACAAATACGCTCGTCCAATACGAATTTGATATCTACATACTTGCGCTGTACCACAGTGCCGTCCTCCTGCACCTCCAGCGCCTTCCGCTTTGCGCCGAATGCGCCAAAGGCGGGCAGGTTGCCGAAATCGTACAGATGGTGATAGATGGGCTGGATGCCGAGAGAGCCCATAGAGGTGAAGAATAAGCTTCCGTGGAAGGGGCTCAGCTCCAAAAGGAACTTGGGCAGAAGACCGAAGTAATCGAGAAGCTTCAGCAGCCATACCACGAATTTCAGCAGCAGACCGGGAATCAGGTTGAAGTACTGCTCCAAAAGATCAAAGTCGGAGTCCAGTTCCTGCGTAGACTTTACAGATGCCACTGCCGCATTGAGCTTGTGGTACACATCCTCTGCAGTATCCCGGGGGGTCAGGTGGACTTTAATGGAGGTATCGGGGGATTGGGTAGACATTTCCTTTTTGATGACCATACAGTACTGAATATCCTCGCCACGGGAGTAGACCTTTTGTCCGGCAATAAAGCGGTTTAGTTGGGGGTACTTGGCAACACCGCGGACATAAGCAGCCAGCAGTACGTGGGTGATACCGAAATCGGTAAGACCCTCCCGGCGCTTCTGGCGAATATAGCGATCTATATTGCTGATCTCAATGGATTCCGCAAAGAAATTAGAGGCAATGTTTCGTTCCCACTGGAAATAGGTGGTGATCTGCGCCATAGGGGAGAGGGTGCGGATCCGGCGGCCGTCGATCCGGTCGCCCCAAGTGGGATGGTATTCTCCGGCGGAATGAACCCGGATGGCGAAAATAGTAAGAAGCAGACCAAGGGTCATCAGCGCATCCGGCAGGAAGGGGAGATAGTTGCCTGCCAGGAGCAGCTTCCGTCCTAAATATAGCTCCACTGCCATAGGGAAGGACACCTGCAAAATCAGCATAAGAATAAATTTCTCTCTGCCGCTGGTGACCCGGGTATAACAGAAGGCGATGAAGATCAGGACGATGGCGTACAGAACGGTTATCAGCAAACCGAGCTGATAGCTTGCAAAATTGAAAATGTAGTAGGCCATAAGCATCCAGAAGGGAATGGCAGTTTTATAAAACCGCTCCTTACCACTTGCGATGCAAATGATGGCGTACAGCAGACCTGCTGCGATTGGCAGAACGATTTGGCGCCACACTTGAAGTTCTTCATCGGACCCTTTCACACCGATAAGAACAATGCGGGCCACTGCCGAGCAGATCATACAGATCGCCATGAGCCAGGTCAGCGCGTTTTTCCGGCTGACGAAAAAATGTGCTCTTCTTTCCATAGCAAGAGTAGTATAACAGAAAAACCGACATTTGGCAAGAAAACAATTATAAATTATAAACTACGGATTATAAATTGCAGGTGAGGCGTTTCAGTTCGATTCCACTAAGGCACACCTATCGTCCTTTTTCTGTCATTGCGAGGAGCGTAGCGACGCGGCAATCTCCCGGTACAGGATTCTGTATAGAATAAAATCGCCGCATCGAGCGGCAATTTTATTTCGGGTCGATGTGGGCATCGACCCCTACGATCATAATCGATAGTGCTGTAGGGGGCGGGTCTCCCGTCCCACGGGAGGCGGAACGCCTCCCCTACGATGTTTTTTTTGAGGGGTTGCGGATGATACTCGCCCCTACAGGTGTATCTCTGCGATATATTCCGGCGAGGTGCCGCAGCAGCCGCCAACGAGCGTTGCGCCCATTGCGATACAGTCCTTTATGATGGCGGCAAATTCTTCTTTCTCCATAGGGTAGTGGGGGAGCTGATCCTCGCCAATGATGGGATTTCCGGCATTAGGTTTACAAAGCAGCGGGCCGCGGACATAGCGGCGAAGCTTGGAAACAAGGCCTGCGGTCATACAGTCAGCAGCTACGCAGTTAAAGCCTACAGCGGCTGCGCCCATTTCTTCCAACTCTTTGAGAATTGGTCCGGCGGGCATACCGGAAAAGAGGGAGGCGTCCGGCTGCATAGTAAAGCTGTACATCGCAGCGCCTGCGCCCTCCAATTCTGCGGCGGTGAGGATGGCCTCTGCCTCTTGGGGGTACATTAAGGTTTCTGCAGCAAGGAGATCTGCACCAC
Organism: Oscillospiraceae bacterium; assembly: GCA_015067665.1. Taxonomy (GTDB): domain Bacteria; phylum Bacillota; class Clostridia; order Oscillospirales; family Oscillospiraceae; genus Faecousia. The sequence goes on from SVLZ01000029.1 coordinate 22,491, forward strand.
CGTCTATAAGACCGCGAATTTGGCGACGGTAGTTTTCCATAAGGAGGTCAAAATTGCCGCGGTCAAAGCTGTCTGTAAAGGCGGCGAGGGTGGTCAGGTTGCCGGCAACCAGCACATCCGGGGCCACGGAGCGCGTCAGAGATACCAATTGGGCATTGATCTCCTCTGTTTTTTCCGCAAGACCGAAGTTGCCCAGCGCAATGGGTTGCGCCTGAAAGGTGGGGGCATATAGAATCTGACTGCCGGCTTCGGTGTAGGCTCTTTGTAAATTCAGCAGCGCATCCGGATGCTCCAGCACCCAAAGCTCTGTGGGGATACCCCGGGGCATTCCGGCTTTCATAAGATTTGAGCCGGTGGCACCGTCCAAAAGATGCAGACCGTTTGCAATTCTTTCGTGAAATTCGGCTTTTGTAAGCATTGGAGCACCTCCCGTTTTTTGATTATTATAGACTGGATGAAGAAAAAATGCAACCTATTGACGGAAGAAAAGAATTCTGCTACAATGGCTTTATTCTAAAAATTAGGAGGTTTTTCCTGTGAAAAAGACTGTTTTAAGAGAATATGCAAAGCTGATCGCCCGTATGGGTGTCAATGTACAGAAGGGACAGACCGTTATTATCCACGCAGGTCTCGATCAGCCTGAGTTTGTAGAAATTCTTGTGGACGAGTGCTACAAGTGCAAGGCCCGTGAGGTCATCGTAGAGTGGAGCTACCAGCCCCTTGCAAAGCTGCACTATCGCCATATGAGCCTGAAGGCATTGGGCGAGGTCAAGGAGTGGCAAAAAGCAAGACTGCAGCACTACTGCGATGTCAATCCTGCCCGTATCCATCTGACCTCTGCTGACCCCGACGGACTGAAGGGCGTTAATGTGCAGAAGATGGCAAAGGCCCGTCAGATCTCTTACCCCATCGTAAAGCCCTACTCCGATCAGCTGGACGGTGTGCAGCAGTGGTGTATCGCTGCTGTTCCCGGCAAGGCTTGGGCAAAGAAGGTATTCCCCGGCGAGCGTACCTCCGTGGCAGTGGAAAAGCTGTGGGAGGCAATTCTCGCTACTTCCCGTGTAAACGAGGATCCTATCAAGGCTTGGGAGGATCACAATAAGGATCTTCACGACCGCTGCGCTTATCTCAACAGTTTGGGCATCCAAAAGCTGCACTATACTGCCGATAACGGCACCAACCTGACTGTTGGTATGATTCCCGAAGCTGTTTTCTGCGGTGGCTGTGAGACGGCAAAGACCGGCATCTCCTTTAACCCCAATATTCCCAGTGAGGAGTGCTTCATCTCTCCCAAGCGCGGTGAGGCAGAGGGTATCGTATATGCTACCAAGCCCCTCTCCTATCAGGGTCAGCTGATTGAAAACTTCTGGATGCGCTTCGAAGGTGGCAAGGCTGTAGAAGTCGGCGCCGAGAAGGGTCAGCAGCTGCTGGAGCAGATGGTCAATATGGACGAAGGCGCAGGCTATTTGGGCGAGTGCGCTCTGGTGCCCCAGACCAGCCCCATTAACGTCACCGATCTGCTGTTCTATAACACCCTCTTTGACGAGAATGCGGTTTGTCACCTGGCTGTAGGCCGCGGCTTTAACGATACCATCCGTGGCTATCACGACAAGACCAATGAGGAGTGCAAGGCTCTGGGCGTTAACGAGTCTATGATCCACGTGGACTTTATGATCGGCTGCGACAGTATGAATATCGACGCAACCTGCGCAGATGGCAAGGTTGTTCCTATCTTCCGTAACGGTAATTGGGCTTTTTAATTATTTTTTCTGAAAAAAACGAAAAAAGTGCTTGCAATTCTCTAAAGCTTGTGTTATGATATGCGGGCGATTGAAGATTGCTCGGGTTATTATGCCCTTTTAGCTTACGAGAAAGAGGTGAACGAAATGAAGGAAGGCATCCATCCCAACTACGAACAGACAACCATTCGCTGC
>SVLZ01000030.1 GCA_015067665.1 Oscillospiraceae bacterium
CCCGGCTGGATCACCGGCAACCAGATCGAGGCAGCTCGTATTGCCATGACCCGTTACACCAAGCGTGGCGGTAAGGTCTGGATCAAGATTTTCCCCGACAAGCCTTATTCCAAGAAGGGCCTGGGTTCCCGTATGGGTTCCGGTAAGGGCGCTCCTGAAGGCTGGGTCGCTGTTGTGAAGAACCAGAAGGTGATGTTTGAGATCGCTGGCGTTTCTGAGGAAGTGGCCCGCGAGGCAATGCGTCTTGCACAGCACAAGCTGCCTATCAAGACCCGCATCATCGCTCGGGAAGTAGAAACTGAGATTGGTGGTGAATAAGATGAAGGCAAAAGAAATCAAGGATCTGCGTGGCCTGTCCGTTGAGAAGCTGGAGGAGAAGCTCCAAGAGCTGAAGAAGGACCTGTTTATGCTCAGAATGCAGCATGCCACCAACCAGCTGGACAACCCGATGAAGATTGCGGCTGCTAAGAAAGACATTGCCCGCATCAAGACCATTATTCGCGAGAAAGAGACCAACGTCTGAGGAGGAAAGCGTAAATGACTGAAAATACAAGAGCATTCCGCAAAACCAGAATCGGTCAGGTCGTCTCCGATAAGATGGACAAGACCATTGTGGTTGCGATCGAGGATAGCGTGCAGCATCCTCTGTACAAGAAGACCATGAAGCGGACTTACAAGCTGAAGGCACACGACGAGAACAACGAGTGTGGCGTCGGCGATACCGTTGAGGTCATGGAGACCCGTCCTCTGTCTAAGGATAAGAGATGGAGACTGGTCCGAATCATTGAAAAGGCTAAGTAAGGAGGTCGGTAATTATGATTCAGATGGAAAGCTACCTGAAGGTTGCCGACAACACCGGCGCTAAGGAAATCCACTGCATCCGGGTTCTGGGCGGCTCCAAGCGTAAGTTCGGTAATATCGGTGATGTTATCGTTGCTTCCGTTCGTAAGGCTGCTCCCGGCGGCACTGTGAAGAAGGGCGAAGTCGTTAAGGCTGTGATCGTCCGTACCAAGCGGGGCGTCCGTCGTGAGGACGGCACCTATGTGCGCTTTGATGAGAACGCTGCTGTGATCATCAAGGAAGACCACAATCCCCGTGGTACCCGTATCTTTGGACCGGTGGCACGTGAGCTGCGCGACAGAGAATTTATGAAGATTCTGTCCCTGGCTCCCGAAGTCATCTAAGGGGGAACCAAGATATGAACATTAAGAAGAATGATACCGTAGTAGTCCTGTCCGGTAAGGACAAGGGCGTAAAGGGCAAGGTACTGGTTGCTATGCCCGCTGAAAACAAGGTCGTTGTCGAGAAGGTCAACGTTGCCACCTGCCACACCAAGCCCCGCAAGCAGGGCGATGAGGGCGGCATTGTGAAGCGCGAGACCCCCATCCGTTCCTGCAAGGTTGCTCTGTACTGCCCCAAGTGCGACAAGGGCGTGCGTGTAGGCTTCAAGGTGGAAGACGGCAAGAAGACCCGTATCTGCCGCAAGTGCGGCACCGAAATCTAAGTTTAGGAGGAGTTAATCAATGGCTGCAAGACTGAAAGAACTGTATACTGCCGAGATCGCTCCTGCCCTGAACAAGAAGTTCGGCTACAAGAGCGTTATGCAGATCCCCAAGCTGGCTAAGGTCATCGTAAACGTTGGCTGCGGCGACAGCAAGAACAACGCCAAGGAAATTGAAGCAATCTGCAAGGACATCGCCACCATCACCGGCCAAAAGCCCGTGACCTGCAAGGCCCGTAAGTCCGTTGCAAACTTCAAGCTCCGTGAGGGCGAAACTGTTGGCGTAAAGGTCACCCTGCGTGGCGACAAGATGTACGAATTCCTGGACCGTCTGTTCAGCGTTGCGCTGCCCCGTGTCCGTGACTTCCGTGGCATCAACCCCAACGCCTTCGACGGCCGCGGCAACTATGCCTTTGGCCTGAAGGAACAGTTGATTTTCCCCGAAATCGAGTACGATAAGGTAGACAAGATTCGTGGTATGGACATCTGCATCTGCACCACCGCTACCACCGACGAGGAAGCAAAAGAGCTGCTGACCCAGCTTGGCGCTCCCTTCCACGCTTGATTAGGAGGACGACAATATGGCAAAGAAGTCTATGATCCTGAAGCAGCAGGCTGAGGCAAAGTTCTCCAGCCGCCGCTACAATCGCTGCAAGATCTGCGGCAGACCTCATGCATACCTGCGCGACTACGGCGTTTGCCGTATCTGCTTCCGTGAGCTGGCCTACAAGGGTCAGATTCCCGGTGTGCGGAAGGCAAGCTGGTAAGGTCGTAAGTATTAAAATGTATTAAAGATTCGGTTCGTCCCGAGAACATGGGGCGGCGCATGGCAGAGAAAAGAGAAGAGAGAAGAGAGAAGAGAAAAGGTATTTCCTTCGGGAATAATTATAATGATCCGCGAAGCGGATACTGCAACTCTTCACTTTTCACTCTGATCTCTTCACTGCAGGCGAAGCTTGCATTCTTCGGATACCCCCGGATCTCAACGGGTTAAGCCCGTAACTTCTAAGAGGAGGATTATTAACATGCAAATCACCGATCCCGTAGCAGATATGCTGACCCGCATTCGGAATGCGAATTCTGCAAAGCACGACACTGTGGATGTTCCTGCTTCCAACCTGAAGAAGTCTATTGCACAGATCCTGTTGGACGAGGGCTACATCAAGTCCTACTCCCTGGTGGACAATGGCAATCAGGGCATCATCCACATCACCCTGAAGTATTTGGCTAAGAAGCAGCAGGTTATTTCCGGTCTGCGCCGCATTTCCAAGCCCGGTCTGCGTGTATACGCCGGCGCTGAGGATATGCCCCGCGTCCTGAAGGGCCTGGGTATTGCCATCGTTTCCACTTCCAAGGGTGTTATGACCGACAAGAAGGCTCGCGAGCTGCACATCGGCGGCGAAGTGCTGGCTTTCGTTTGGTAAGGAGGAAAGCACAATGTCAAGAATTGGTAAGAAGCCGGTTATCATTCCGGCAGGCGTAACAGTTGATGTTGCCGCTGGCAACGCTGTTACCGTAAAGGGCCCCAAGGGCACCTTGAACTACACCTTCCACCCCGATATGATCCTGAAGCTGGAAGGCAATGTCCTGACTGTGGAGCGCCCCGATGAGGAGCATCTGCACAAGTCTCTGCACGGCCTGACCCGTACACTGCTGAACAATATGGTCGAGGGCGTAGAGAAGGGCTACACCAAGGAGCTGGAAGTCAACGGTGTTGGCTACCGCGCCGAGAAGAAGGGCAATCAGCTGGTTATGCGTCTGGGCTTCTCTCACGAGGTCATCGTGGACGAAATCCCCGGCATCACCGTAGAAGTGCCCACCCCCAATAAGATTATCATCCAGGGCATCGACAAGCAGGTCGTCGGCCAGTTTGCCGCAGAAGTCCGTGGTAAGCGTCCCCCCGAGCCTTACAAGGGCAAGGGCATCAAGTACTCCACCGAAGTTATCCGCCGTAAGGTTGGTAAGACCGGTGGCAAGAAGTAATGGAGGTGTGCCGAAATGGTCAGTAATTTCAATAAGAAAGCAATGCGCCTGAAGCGGCATATCCGTGTTCGTGGCAAGATCTCCGGCACTGCACAGTGCCCCCGTTTAAATGTGTTCCGCAGCAATGCCAACATCTACGCCCAGCTCATCGACGATGTAAACGGCGTGACCTTGGCTTCCGCCAACACCCTGGAAAAGGGTTTTGAGGGTGCTACCGGCAACATTGAAGCCGCCAAGAAGGTTGGCCTGGCTTTGGCAGAGCGTGCTAAGGCAAAGGGCGTCGAAGAGGTTGTTTTCGACCGCGGTGGCTATCTGTATCATGGCCGTGTGGCTGCTCTGGCTGAGGGCGCCCGCGAAGGCGGCCTGAAGTTCTAAGGTAAGGAGGATAAAGAAATGGCTTACAATAAGACTGCTAACAATGAAGCTCCTGAGCTTATTGAGAAGGTTGTTTACCTGAACCGTGTCAGCAAGACCGTTAAGGGCGGCCGTGTCATGAAGTTCTCCGCACTGGTTGTCGTCGGCGACGGCAACGGCACTGTTGGCTATGGCCTGGGTAAGGCTGCTGAAGTTTCCGAGGCTATTCTGAAGGGCATCGCTGATGCAAAGAAGAATATGGTCAAGGTTGCTCTGGCTGACGGTTCTATTCCCCACGAAGCAATCGGCATCTTCGGTGCCGGTAAGGTTTTGATGAAGCCCGCCCCTGAGGGTACCGGCGTTATCGCCGGTGGTGCTTGCCGTGCTGTTATGGAAGCTGTTGGCATCCGCAACATCACTGCTCGCTGCCTGCGTTCCAACAACCCCCAGAACGTGGTTAAGGCTACTATGGAAGGCCTGAAGTCTCTGCGCAGCCCCGAGCAGGTGGCTGCAATCCGCGGCAAGTCCGTGGAAGAAATCCGCTAAAGGAGGGCAATTAACATGGCAAATTTGAAGATTGAACTTGTTAAGAGCCTGAACGGCCGTTTGGAGAAGCACATCGCCACTGCACATTCCCTGGGTCTGCGCAAGATTGGCCAGGTCACCATTCAGCCCGATAACACCCAGACCCGTGGCAAGATCGCTCTGATCGGCTATCTGCTGCGCGTCACCGAAGTTGAGTAAGGAGGGCTAAGTTTATGAAACTGCATGAGCTTGCTCCTGTCGCTGGGTCTACCCAGGTAGGAAAACGTAAAGGTCGCGGCATTGGTTCCGGTAACGGTAAGACCGGTGGCCGTGGTCACAAGGGTCAGCATGCCCGTTCCGGCGGCAAGACCCGCGTGGGCTTCGAAGGTGGCCAGATGCCTCTGGTTCGGCGCGTGCCGAAGCGTGGCTTCATCAACATCTTTGCAAAGCCCCTGACTGCTATCAACGTGGCAGTTTTGAATCGTTTCGAAGACGGCGCTGTTGTTGACGCCGCTGCATTGATTGAAAAGGGCATCATTTCTTCCTGCCCCTACGGCCTGAAAGTTCTGTCCAACGGTAAGCTGGAAAAGAAGCTCACCGTAAAGGCAGCTGCTTTCTCCCAGTCTGCAAAGGAAAAAATCGAGCAGGCAGGCGGAAAGACCGAGGTGGTTTAAGTGTTTAAAACACTGCGTAGCGCTTGGGCCATTCCCGAGCTTCGTAAGAAACTGATGTTCACTGTGTTCGCTCTGCTTTTGTTCAGAATCGGCCACGTGATCCCTGTTCCTTTTGTTGATGCAGGTGCTATGGGCGCATATTTCGACAGCGCTCTGAACAGCACTGTTTTGGGCCTGTACAATGCAATGTCCGGCTCTGCCTTCTCTCAGGCATCTGTGCTTGCATTGGGCATTCAGCCCTACATCAATGCTTCCATTATCGTTCAGCTGCTGACCGTTGCTATTCCTCCTCTGGAGCGTATGGCAAAGGAGCAGGGCGAGATCGGTAAGAAGAAGATTGAGCGCATCACCCGTTACACCACGGTGGCATTAGGCTTGCTTTTGGGCTTCGCCTACTACACCATGATTGCAAATCCCGCTGACGGTAGTCAGATTCTGACCGAGACCGGCTTCTGGCCCGGCTTGGTGATCGTGCTGGCATTCACCGCAGGTTCTTCTGCTGTGATGTGGCTGGGCGAGCAGATTACTGCCCACGGCATTGGCAACGGCATCTCCGTTTTGCTGTTCGCCGGTATCGTTGCCAGCCTGCCCTCTATGTTCAGCTCCCTGACCAGCGGTCTGTTCGACTGGTGGGTTGCTGTGATCATCGGTGTGGTTCTGCTGCTGCTCATTGTGTTCATCGTGTTTGTGAACGATGCTGAGCGCCGCATTCCCATTCAGTACGCAAAGCGCGTTGTGGGCCGCAAGGTTTACGGCGGTCAGAGCACCAACCTGCCCATCAAGGTGAGCATGTCCGGCGTTCTGCCTGTGATCTTCGCCAGCTCCATCATCAACGTGCCCGCTACTTTGTATCAGTTCATCCCCAGCTGGAACAAGAACGGCTTCTTGTATAAGAACGTATTTTCCAGTGACTCTGTGATCTACCTGGTGATTTATGGCCTGCTGATCTTCTTCTTCAGCTGGTTCTATTCCACCATCCAGTACGATCCTACAGAGATCTCCAACAACCTGAAGAAGAACGGTGGCTTTATCCCCGGCTTCCGCCCCGGTAAGCCCACCTCCGACTTCATTAAAAAGGTGATCAACAAGATCCTGGTGTTCGGTGCCATCTACCTGGCAATCGTGGCAATGATTCCCATGGTCGCCAGCGCGGTAAACCACAACTTCCAGTATCTTGCAATCGGTGGTACTTCCATCATCATCGTTGTTGGTGTTGCACTGGAAACTGTGAAGGCTTTGGAAGCACAGCTGCTGATGCGGCACTACAAGGGCTTCCTGGACTAATCGGAGGTTTCCGATGAACCTGATTCTTTTAGGTGCGCCCGGCGCCGGTAAGGGGACTCAGGCGGAGATGCTGACACAGCAGCTCCAAATCCCTGCTATTTCCACCGGGAATATGCTCCGGGAGGCTATTGCAAACGGCAGTGCCCTGGGCAAACAAGTAAAACAGTTTATGGACGAAGGCAGTCTTGTGCCCGACGATCTGGTGCTGAGCATCGTCGCCGAGCGCACTGCTCAGCCCGACTGCGCCAACGGCTTTATCCTGGACGGGGTGCCTCGCACCCTGGCCCAGGCGGAGGCGCTGAACGCAAAGGGCGTGCGGATCGACCATGTGGTGTCCATTGAACTTAGCGACGATGTGATCGAGGGTCGGATGACCGGCCGTCGGGTGTGCACCAAGTGCGGCGCCAGCTATCACATTGTGGCGAATCCTCCGAAAACCGAAGGCATCTGCGACCAGTGCGGCGCGGAGGTTTCCATCCGGAAGGACGATGCACCCGAAACGGTGCGTCACCGCCTGGAGGTATACCACCAGCTCACCGAGGTCCTGAAGGACTATTACAAGAGCCAGGGCAAATTGCGTCTGGTGGAGGGTAATCAGTCCATTGAAGGTGCCAACGCAGAAATTCTTGCGGCGATCGGAGCGAAATTATGATTGCAATCAAAAATGAACAAGAGCTTTTTCAGATGCGCCGGGCTTGTAAAATTACCGCGGCAGCTCGTGCTTTGGCAGGAGAAATGGTAAAACCGGGCGTATCCACGAAGGAGATCGACAGAGCCGTCTACGAGTTTATCGTGGGGCAGGGCGCAAAACCGTCGTTCCTGCATTATAACGGCTTTCCCAATAGCACCTGTATCTCCGTAAATTCTACGGTCATTCACGGAATCCCCGGCGGCTATGTGCTGCAGGAAGGCGACATTGTCTCCGTGGATGTGGGCGCTTATTACAAGGGGTTTCATGGCGATTGCGCAGCAACCTATGCCTGTGGAAAAATTTCCGCAGAGGCACAGAAGCTGATTGATGTCACGAAGCAAAGCTTTTATGAGGGTATTCGCTTCGCGAAATACGGACATCGTGTGTCCGATATCTCCCACGCCATACAGACGTATGTGGAGTCAAACGGTTTTTCGGTTGTGCGTGCTTTCGTAGGTCACGGCGTAGGCGCACAGCTCCATGAGGAGCCGGAGGTTCCCAATTTTGGAGCCCCCGGGCGTGGACCGAGATTACTGCCGGGTATTACATTGGCTATTGAACCCATGGTCAATGTAGGAACGCCGGACGTAAAAATCCTGAAGGACCACTGGACAACAGTGACTGCCGACGGGAAACTCTCTGCCCACTATGAAAATACTGTACTGATCACCGACGGGGAGCCGGAAATACTCACCGTCGCCGAAGGACTTTGATTATGGACCCTGACTTATCGGATTTAACAATTGCAGATGTGGTTGAGTCTACTGCAGGGCGTGATGCCGGGCATCTGTTTTATGTGCTTGAAACGGATGAAAACTGGCTGACCCTGGTAAATGGGCGAGACCGCAGAATTGAAAAACCCAAGCGTAAAAAACGCAAGCACACAAAGAAGGTCCTTCGCTCTGAGACCAGAGTCGCCGAAAAGCTAAGAAACGGCGAGAAGGTGCTCAACAGCGAATTACGAAGAGACCTGGCATATTTAAGCCGGGAACTGCAAAGTAACAACCTTGGAGGGTAAAAAACTTGGCAAAAGACGACGTAATCGAAATTGAGGGCATCGTAACCGATGCACTGCCGAATGCCATGTTCAATGTCGACATCGGCAACGGACACATCATTCTGGCACATATTTCCGGCAAGCTCCGTATGAACTTCATTAAGATCTTGCCCGGTGACAAGGTAACCGTTCAAATGTCTCCCTATGATTTGACCCATGGCCGAATCACATGGAGAAGTAAGTAAACATCTATCTCTATTGGAGGTTAAACAGTATGAAAGTAAGACCGTCCGTAAAACCCATGTGTGAGAAATGTAAGATCATTAAGCGCAAGGGTCGCGTAATGGTAATTTGCGAAAACCCCAAGCATAAGCAAAGACAAGGCTAATAGGAGGTGCTGAACGAATATGGCACGTATTTCTGGTATTGACCTTCCCCGCGAGAAGCGGATTGAAGTAGCACTGACTTATATCTACGGCATTGGACCTGCCCGCGCTGCCAAGGTTTTGGAACTGACCGGTATCAACCCCGATACCCGCGTTAAGGACCTGACTGAGGACCAGGAAGCACAGCTCCGTGACACCATCGAAAGCAACTACGCCATCGAGGGTGACCTGCGCCGTGAGAACGCAATGAACATCAAGCGTCTGAGTGAAATCGGTTGCTACCGTGGTCTGCGGCACCGCCGTGGCCTGCCTGTGCATGGCCAGCGTACCAAGACCAATGCTCGTACCCGCAAGGGTCCCAAGAAGACCATTGCAAACAAGAAGAAGTAAAAGGAGGGATATGTAATGGCTGCAAAAACCGGTAAAAAAGTAATCAAGCGCCGTCGCGAGCGCAAAGTAGTTGAAAAGGGCGCGGCACATATCCGTTCCTCTTTCAACAACACCATGGTGACCATCACCGACCTGGAAGGCAACGCTCTGAGCTGGGCTTCCTCCGGTGGATTGGGCTTCCGTGGTTCCCGTAAGTCCACCCCCTTCGCCGCACAGACTGCTGCAGAGACCGCTGCCAAGGCTGCGATCGACTCCTGCGGACTGAAGTCTGTTGAGGTTTATGTGAAGGGCCCCGGCCAGGGACGTGAAGCTGCTATCCGCGCTCTGCAGACTGCAGGTTTGGAAGTTGTTATGATTAAGGACGTCACACCCATTCCTCACAATGGCTGCCGTCCCCCCAAGAGACGTCGCGTCTAATCGAAGCAAGGAGGAAATTGAATTATGGCTAAGAATATGCAGCCTGTGCTGAAGCGCTGTAGAGCGCTGGGCGTTTCTCCTGCCGCAATGGGTTATAACAAGTCTTCCAATAAGAACCCCGGCGGCCAGAGAAGAGCCAAGAAGTCTGAGTATGCTACTCAGCTGACCGAGAAGCAGAAGGTGAAGTTTGTATACGGCATCCAGGAGAAGCAGTTCCGTAACTACTACGACAAGGCAGCTCGTGCAGAGGGCAACACCGGTGAAGTGCTGCTGACCCTGGTTGAGCGCCGTCTGGATAACGTTGTTTACCGTCTGGGCTTCGCCAACTCCCGCCGTCAGGCTCGTCAGTTGGTCAACCACGGCCACTTCACTGTGAACGGCAGCCGCGTGAACATCCCCAGCTACCTGATCAAGGTTGGTGATGTGATCGCTGTTTCCGAAAAGGCCGCTTCCAACAACTTCTTCAAGAAGCTGAAGGAGGACGATTCCTTTGTAGCTGCTCCCAAGTGGCTGGATCGCGATAAGAACACCCTGACCGGTAAGGTTATCGCAATGCCGACTCAGGCGGATATCGACTTCGACATCGCTGTACACTTGATCGTCGAGTTGTACTCCAAGTAATCGGCCCCCTAAACGTTCTTATTTGTATTATGGCGTAGCATTCTACTGCGCCAATCACAAGGAGGGTTATGATTCATGGTTGAAATTGAAAAGCCTCGCATCACCTGTTTTGACGATCCTGAGTCTCCTGCGTACGGTAAGTACGTTGTGGAGCCTTTGGAGCGTGGCTATGGTATGACCCTGGGCAACTCCCTGCGTCGGATTCTTCTGAGCAGCCTGCCCGGCTACGCCGCAACTTCTGTGAAGATTGCCGGTGTACAGCATGAGTTTTCCACCATTGCCGGTGTTTCTGAGGATGTTACCGAAATTGTCCTGAACGTGAAGCAGCTTATTTTGAAGCTGCACACGCAGGAGATAAAGACTGTCTATATTGATGCGGTGGGCCCCTGTGAGGTCACTGCCGGCGATATCAAGGCAGACGGTGAAGTTGAGATCCTGAACCCCGAGCTGCACATTTGCACTCTGGGTGAGGGTGCCACCTTCAATATGGAGATCACACTGTCTCAGGGCCGCGGCTATGTGCCCGCAGACCGGAACAAGACTGCTCAAACAGTGATCGGTGTGATTCCTGTTGACTCCCTGTATTCTCCTGTTCAGAAGGTGAACTACAGTGTGGAGCCCACCCGTGTTGGTGACAAGACTGACTTCGATAAGCTGACCCTTGAGGTCTGGACCGATTCCACCATCTGCGCAAAGGACGCTGTTTCCCTGGGCGCAAAGATCCTGTCTGACCATCTGACTGTGTTCACCAACCTGTCTGATTCCGTCACCGCAGGCTCTACCGTGGTTGAGAAGTCCACCGATCGTCCCGATGCAAAACTTGCGATGACCATTGACGAACTGGATTTGTCCGTGCGGAGCTTTAACTGCCTGAAGCGGGCCAATATCAACACCGTTGCTGATCTGATCAGCAAGACCGGCGAGGATATGATGAAGGTCCGTAATATGGGCAAGAAGTCCCTGGACGAAGTGCAGAAGAAGCTGGAGATGATGGGCTTGTCCCTGGCCAGCGAAGATTCTAATGGTTAAAGGAGGAAAGGTTCATGTTCGGAACTCGTAAATTGGGCAAGACTACCGCACAGAGAAAGGCTCTGCTGCGTCAGCAGGTCACCGATCTGCTGGAAAACGGCAAGATGGAGACCACCTTCTACCGTGCAAAGGAAGTACAGCCCGTTGTTGAGAAGATGATCACCCTGGGCAAGAAGGGCAATTTGGCTGCTTACCGCAAGGCAATGTCCTTCATCACCAAGGAAGATGTTGTTCAGAAGCTGTTCAAGGAGATCGCTCCCAAGTATGCTGACCGTAATGGCGGCTACACCAGAGTGACTCGTATCGGCGCTCGCCGCGGCGACGCTGCTGAGATGGCGATCATCGAGCTGATTTAATCTTCTATAAAAGCTGAAGGAGCGTATCGGATTTCCGATACGCTCTTTTTTTACCTAAAGGATAATGTGTGTCTAAAAGGAATTGTCATTGCCACACCAGTGACTGTGGTATGCCCTCCGATAACCCCTCAGTCAGCTTCGCCGACAGCTGCCCTGCAGTAACCGCTGATTAAATTGTCTGTGGTTATTAGCGGATCTTTTGACCCATCTTTCCGTTCAAAAAATTATAATACATCAAGAGCACAGCATAAATAAACCAACTAAAATGTCAAACCCTCTCCTAATTCTTACAGCCCTCCTTCCCAAGCCAATATGAGATCATCACATTATATATCCAATCAATCCGCACAATTAAACACGACCTTCTGTTGCCGTTTTGCTTTTTCAGCGCACCTGTATGCGCCACCCCAGGAGTGGGTGATATAGGTGACAACGTAGTCCGATTGTTTGAGCATCCAGTTATTGCGCCAGGAGATGGCGTAATGCGGGTGGACAGACTCTATTCCCTCCGGGAGCATGGTGTCGGAGTAGTCGTGGTATTCCGTCTTCTTTCCAGGCATATAGGCCAGTACGACTGCGTAGTGGATTTGTGGATATTCTCGCTTTAATTTCTTCAGCTCATTATGCACATAGGCATCAAACTGGCCCTGGTGCCCAACATAGAACATATCCACACCGTGGTTGGTTATCAGATCTACGAGCACCTCTCTTAACTTCGGCTTGATCGTCCCCGGGCAATCCCGGTGACCAAAAAATGTACATGTTGACATAGTTTCACCCCTTTTGGGTTATTTTAACTCAAAAGGGGTAATCTTTTCAAGTACATAAAGGTATCATTTTACTTAGAAAGAGGTGATACCGATGACCGTAGGCGAAGCTGTCCGGCAGAGAATTATTCAACTGTGCCAGGAACGCGATATTTCAATTAACAAGCTGAGCAGCATTAGTGGTGTTACGCAGTCCACCGTGAACAACATCGTTAGCGGCAGAAACAATAGTGCGACTGTATCTACAATTAAAAAGCTGTGTGATGGTTTGGGTATTACAATTGACGAGTTCTTCCATTCTAATCTGTTTGCCGGTCTTGAACAGGAAATCAAATAATGACTTTGCATAAGATAGCATTCGTATTGAATATGACACGAAGTGTTACAGCTTAAATCGTATCATTCTGCCTTATTAAACCACGCGTCTAACGCGTGGTTTTCTTGATGCAAAAAGGCTCCGAACGTTGACGTTCGGAGCCTTTCATTCTTATTCTGCCGAAGATTCTTCTTTCTTGTCTTGATCTGCTCTGATAAACGCCATCAGCTGTTCGCCGGTGATGGTCTCTTTATTAAGCAGGTATTCGGATATCTCATCCAAAAGGCCACGGTTTTCGATAAGCAGCTTTTTAGCATCGGACAGTGCCTCGTTCAGGAAGTTCTGCACCTCTGCGTCTACGCGGGCAGCCGTCTCCTGAGAGCAGTCCATATATGCCTGCCCGTCCAAGTACTTATTGCGCACTGAAGCCGGGGCCATCAGACCCAAGGCGTCAGACATACCGTACTGCGCAATCATATTTCGTGCCAGGGATGTGGCGCGCTGGATATCGTTGGCGGCACCGGTGGTCTGCACACCGAACACCACTTCCTCTGCCGCACGGCCGCCCACCATCATACGCAGCTGTGCCTTCAGTTCATGGGCGGTGTGGAGGAACTTCTCCTCCTCCGGAAGCTGCATTGTGTAGCCCAATGCGCCGGAGGTATGGGGCACAATGGTGATCTTGCTCACCGGCTCGCTGTTCTTTTCCAGTGCGGCGATCAGCGCGTGACCTACCTCGTGATAGGAAACCAACCGCTTTTCTGTATCCGTCAGCACGGTATTCTTCTTCTCTGTGCCGGCAATAACCGTCTCGAAGGAGACCAGTAGATCCTCTTGGCTGACCAGCTTCCGACCGTGGCGCACCGCACGAAGGGCTGCCTCGTTGACCAGGTTTGCCAGGTCTGCACCCACTGCACCGGCGGTTGCCTGGGCAATGCGTCGCAGATCTACATCTTCTGCCAGCTTGATCTTGCGGGTGTGCACCTTCAGTGTATCCAGTCGGCCCTGCAGATTGGGAAGCTCTACCGTAATGCGGCGGTCAAAACGACCGGCACGAAGCAGTGCTTTATCCAAAATTTCGGGGCGGTTGGTAGCCGCCAAGATCACCACGCCCTTGGAGGAATCGAAGCCGTCCATCTGACCCAAGAGCTGGTTGAGTGTTTGGTCGTTATTTCCAAAGCGGCTGTCGCGGGTATGACCAACTGCGTCAATCTCATCAATGAACACAATACAGGGCGCGACCTTTTCTGCCTGCTGGAATAGACTGCGGACACGGTTTGCGCCCACGCCAACAAATACTTCTTCAAAATCCGAACCGGAAATGGAGAAGAAGGGCACGCCTGCCTCACCGGCTACGGCCTTTGCAAGCAGGGTCTTACCTGTACCGGGAGAGCCTACCAGCAGTACGCCCTTGGGCAGCTTGGCACCGATCTCCCTATATTTATGGGGATTGTGCAAAAAGTCAATGATCTCCTGCAGGGATTCCTTGGCCTCATCCTGACCTGCCACATCCTTAAATGTGACACCGGTCTGTTTTTCCATATACATCTTGGCCTTGTTGCCGCCCATGCCGCCCAGCATTCCGTCCCCACTCATTCGTTTGGACACAGAGCGTATCAGCATAAAGGTCATCAGAATCATACCGGCGTAGAACAGGATCATAATGATGCCCGAATTGTCTTCAATAATGGGGGAGGTGACCTTGACGCCCATGGCATCCAGCTCGTTTGCCAGCTCCATGGCATTGCCATAGGGCAGTCCTGCATAATGCGCCTTACGGGCAGAGGAAGGCTTTGCCATCTCCTCCTTGGTGAAATATTCCACCCGATCGGCATAAATGTCGATTTCCACGATGTTGCCATTATCCTTGTCCTCAAGGAATTGGCTATAGGTTACTTCTTTATACTGGCTGCTGCTCACTGCATTGTAAATAAAGCTGATGGCAATGACAATAACAATGGTAATGAGCAATGCCGTACCGATACCGCGGGGCTTTTTTTCGGAGCCCTGCGGATCTTTCTTAGGGTCGTTATTTTTATCCACTTTAGTACCTCCTAAAGCTTATGGTTTTCCTATCATATCACATTTTTCCGCCGCCTGCAACGAACATACTTTCTTTTTAGGTAAATTTTCTGTTAAATATTGTATTTATGAAAATTTTTGTTGTAGCTTTTTTAATTTTTTGTTATAATGAGCTTAACTATACTTGGATAGCTATACGCACAGGAGGCATTTCTATATGAAAGAGCATTATCGGCGCAGTTCCGGTCCTGCACAGGACAAACGGGAGATGCCTGAGGAAAACGAAAATCAGCTGGAAGGCCGCAACGCCCTGACAGAGGCTTTAAAAAGCGGACGCACCATCGACAAGGTGTTTATTGCCGCCGGTGAGACCGACCGGGGGTTACAGCACTTGGCCGCCCAGGCGAAAGAGGCCGGTGCCGTAGTCGTCCCGGTTGATCGCAGAAAACTGAATTTTATGAGCACCACCGGTGCCCATCAGGGCGTGATCGCCTTAGCCGCCGCCCGGGAGTATGCCACCATTGACGATATCCTGCAGGTGGCCGCCCAACGAAATGAAGCTCCGCTGATCGTGATCTGCGATGAGCTGTCTGATCCCCACAATTTGGGCGCCATCATCCGTTCTGCTGAATGCGCCGGTGCCCACGGTGTTATTATTCCCAAGCGGCGCAGTGTGGGACTGACCGCCACCGTGGCAAAAACCTCTGCCGGCGCTTTGGAATATATGAAGGTCGCCAAGGTGACCAACATCGTCTCCGCCATTGAGGAGCTGAAGCAAAAAGGCGTATGGGTGTTCGGCACTGCCGCTGAGGGCTCTGTGCCCATGTATCAGGCGGACCTGAAAGGTCCTGCCGCCCTGGTGATCGGCTCTGAGGGTGACGGAATGAGCCGTTTGGTGCAAAAAAGCTGTGATATGACGGTCCACATCCCTATGAAAGGTCAAATCACATCCCTGAACGCGTCAGCCAGCGCCTCGATCCTGCTGTATGAGGCGGTGCGTCAGCGCTCGTAATTTGGATCCTAATGGAGGTATTTATGGAAAACAATCCTGAAAATCAAGAATTGGGACAATCCCAGGAACTGGATTTAGAAGCCATTATGCGAGAGTTTTCCGACCATTCGGAAGGCGAAGCCGCTCCTGAAGAAGCACGGGAGGAAACACCGCCTGAGCAGGAATATGCAGAAGATCCCTTGGCGGAATTTCCTGCAGAGGAAGTGCCTGAGGAATTTACTGCTGACACCGTAACATTGGAGTTTGGGGCTATTCAGCAGACGGAGGAATCTCCCGTAGAAGAGCCTGTTGCCCCCCCGTCGGAAGAACCGGTCACCACCCAGTGGATGCCGGAATATACCCAGCCCGAAAGCGCTTTCGTGCCCCCTCAGCCGGTATTGGTACATCCCCATTCCCGCCTGAAGGAGCTGAAAAAGAAGCTGGTCAACGGCCCTGAAAAGCGGTACTATCAGCTCTCTGAAAAAGGGACCGGCAGGCTCCACATCTTAATCTTTTTAGCCGCCATCATCAGCTTGCTTTGCATCGGCTCCACCATACTCTACGAAATGGGCAAGGTACAGCCTAACCGCATTCGGCTGATGGTATTTGGGCAGATTTGGCTGATGTTCTTCAGCGCCTTGCTGGGGTCATTCCAGCTGATCGAGGGCGTGAGTGATCTGTTCCGCCGCCGCTTCTCTCTGAACTCATTACTGGTATTTTCATTTGTGCTCTGCTGTGCAGACGGCGTGATGTGCCTACAGGAGCTCCGCGTGCCCTGCTGCGGCGCTTTTAGCCTTCAGGTTTGTATGTCTCTGCTGGATACTCTGTATCTGCGCCGCAGAGAAACGCGCCAAATGGACACGCTGCGCAAAGCCACCAATCTCACCGCTCTGCGGGTCAGTGAAGCCAAGGCCGACGGCTATCACGTCATCGTCCGCAGCGAGGGACAGGTGGAGGACTTTATGGATCACTACAACCTTCCCACCAAGCCGGAAAAGATCCGTTCTGTCTACGCCCTTTGCGCATTGGGCGCGGCCGTTGCAGTGGGTGTGGCCGCCGGAATCATCAACGGCATCAGCGCCTGTCTGCAAGCCGCTTCTGTAGCACTGCTTGCCGCTATTCCCGCCAGCTTCTTTATCAGTCTGTCCCGCCCCGCGGATATTTTGGAACGCCGTTTCAACAAGATCGGCACATTGCTTTGCGGCTGGGACGGTATCCGGCGCCTGCGGAAGAATCTGCTGTTCCCCCTGAGCCACAAGGATCTGTTCCCGGTGGGGACGGTCAAGATGAACGGTGTGAAGTTTTTCGGCAGTCGCAGTCCCGACGAGGTGGTGGCATACTGCGCCGCCCTGATTTCTGCTGACGGAAGCGGTCTGACTCCGCTGTTTGATCAGCTTTTGGAAAGCCGCAACTGTCATCATCTCAGCACCCAAAACTTTGTCCGCTACGATGGCGGCATCGGCGGTGAGGTGCGGAGCGAGCCGGTTTTGGTAGGCTCCCTGCATTTCCTGCAGGAAATGGGTGTGGAAATCCCCCAGGGTCTACGGGTCAGTCAGGCTGTCTGTGTTGCTGTGGACGGCGTGCTCAGCGGACTTTTTGCCATCAGCTATGAGCGCACACGCGCCGCTTCCGACGGTTTTACGACCCTTACCTCTTATAAGGGTGTCCAGTGCGCCCTGATCGACAGTGACCTGCTGCTCACCCACGGCTATTTGCGGCATAAATTCTCTGTAAACACCAAGCGGATGTCCGTTTTGGATGCGGAGCTTTGCAAGGATATTATAGAGCTGCAGGGCGATACCACCATGCCGGTCAGTGTGCTGACGACCCAGTCCGATTTGACCGCCGTAGGCTTCGGCGTTACAGGTGGACGCACCTTGGGCATTGCCTCCTATTTGGGGCTGATCGTGCATATCGTCGGCGGTATTATCGGTATGGGTGCTATACTGTTTTTGGCTGTCAGCGGCAATATGCAGCTGCTGACGCCGCTGAATGTGCTGCTGTATCAGCTTTTCTGGAGTATTCCCGGACTGATATTAACGGAGTGGACACGCCTCATATAACCTTAGGGAGCGTCAGGAAACGCAGACCGCATAAAATATATTATTTATTATATTTCTAATGTAAGATTTAAATCATTTTATGCTTCGAACAAACTTCACCTCTCGCTGTACCTTTGTACAGCTTCGGGATTCAGTTTGCCCGATCTGCCTTCCCTGCCATCTCCCCGGAGCGTCCGGAAACGCAGACCGCATACCTTATAATGCATAATGCAAAATTCATAGTGCATAACTTTACGGGACGGCATCGCCGTCCCGTAATTTTTATGGTTCTATATCAAAAGTTGGGGTAGCGTCAAAAGAAAGAAGCTTCCGTACCTTTGGCACAGAAGCTTTTAGGGGTCTAAATTATCTTCGTCAAATAGAGGTGAGTTAAAAAACTCTGTGATACTGATACCAAATCCCTGACAAACTTCGTGGATTACACGAAGTTTTACAGAATCGTAGGTGCAGTTTACCAAATTGCCAATGGTTGATTTTGGAACACCGCTTTTCATATACAACTGATAGTTGGTCATACCTTGTTTGCTCATAAGTTCAGTTATTCTTTTGCTGACAGCCTTATTTAATTGCATTCGGTACACCACACTTCCCTGTCTTGTAGTTTTTGACGCCTTACTACATAATGTCCCTAATTTAAAAACTAAGATTGAGCATAAAACAACTACTTGATTTCTTGCTCTAAAGAATTGAACTCTGATGTTGCAAAGAATTCGCCTAGAGTGATGCCAAGGCCATCGCAAATCATTTTTATGGTAATAAGCTTAGGATTCTGGCTCTTTCCGTAAAGAATGTTTTTGATGCTGGAGGGAGGAAGTGCAGAAATGGTAGCCAGCTTATTGATGCTGATTTCTCTTTCACCACATAATTGAAGAATTCTGTTTCTAACAGCACTAATTGTATCCATAAAAGTTGCCTCCTAATTGGTTTTCTACCAATAGGATAAACAATTTAGTTGCATAATATAGGCTATGCGTGCTACTATTAGGCTATACATAGCCGAAAAGGAGCAACGATTATGGCAACTTGTACATTCTTTGGTCACCGGGAGTGTCCGGAAACGATTAAAACAAAACTGCGTGAGACTCTGATCGACTTGATCGAGAACCACACAGTGGATATGTTCTATGTGGGAAATCAGGGACACTTTGATTATTATGTGCGGTGCGTGCTGCGGGACTTAAAGCAGAAATATCCCCACATCCAGTACGCCGTCGTCCTGGCCTATATGCCAGGTAAGAAGAATGAGTACGACGACTATTCCGACACAATGCTCCCGGAGGGAATAGAGTCTGTCCACCCACATTATGCCATCTCCTGGCGTAATAACTGGATGCTCAAGCAATCAGAATATGTCATCACCTACGTCACCCACTCCTGGGGCGGCGCAGCTCAATATGCGGCTAAGGCCAAACGACAGAAAAAGACGATTATTTCCCTTTATTGATTACTAGTAGTTGATAAGTGGTCGATTTGCTGATAAAATTAACATAAGGGGACAAAGGGACGGTTCTATTGTCCCCTTGTCCCGAACCTATTCGTTTTTTTAAAACGCGTGAAATACAATAAGTGAAAGGCGCCGCATTTCTGCGACGCCTTTCACTATGCTATGATGTTTTAGTTTGTCTGCTTTCTCTTTAATCGACGAACTCGGTTGATGTGCCGTTCGAAGTCACCGTTGGTGATCAGCTCTGCCAAAACGAGTTGAAGATAGGTTGGAACGGTGCAGGAAAGAAAACCGAGCTTTTCTTCGTATTCCTTCGCAAGAGCTTTCGGTAGCACCATATATCCGATACGGAAGGACGGCGAAACCGTCTTGGAAAAGGTGTTCATATAGATGACATTATCTCTGAGCGAGTGCGAAAACAAGGTTTCCTCTGGCTTTCTTGAAACCGAGAACTCGGACTCGAAATCGTCCTCTATGATATATCGCTTTCCTTGTTCCGCCCACCGAAGGTATTCGTGCCGTTTGGATGCCGTTGCCGTAACACCGCTTGGGTAGCTTCTGTATGGTGAGATATGCAGAATATCCGCCGAGCAATTTTTGAGTGTTGCACTGTCAATACCGTCGAGTGTCAATGGGAGCTTTTCCAAACGGACATCAGATGCTTTGTAGACCTGCTCAATCTTCTTGTATGACGGAGATTCAATGGCGTATACACGTTCTCTGCCAAGCAGCTCCACTAGCAGAGTATAGAGATGCTCGGAACCCGAACCAATTATAATCTGCTCGGTGTCTGCAAGGAAGCCTCGGTTTTGTGCTAAATAGGTGCGGATTGCCTCTCTCAGCTCAAGAGTGCCGAGATTGGGAGAACGCTCCAGCATTCCTTCTCCTGCATCGCTGATAATCTTACGCATTGTTTTAGCCAATACCGAAAAAGGAAAGTCGGTGTTGGTTTCAATGTGGTTACTTGGCTGTACTCTTCGGATGATGTTTGAGGTTGGCGCACTGACAAACCCATCATCTGCTCGAAAGATAACGAAGTATCCGCTTCGCTCCCGTGCTTCAATATATCCTTCGTCACAAAGCAGAGCGTAGGCATGCTCAACGGTTATAGTGCTGATGGTGAGTTCTTCGGCAAGAATGCGAATAGAAGGCAACTTACTATTAAAAGGTAAAATCTCGTTAAGGATGTCGTCCCGTATCAGATTATATATTTGCAGATAAACAGGACGCTTTTCTTTATCAATTATGTACTTCATCTGTATATATTATTTTCTCCAAAACTGCTTATTTCAATATCTACAAAATCATTATATAATATTACAATCATGAAGTCAAGGAGTAGGGCTTAGATGTCTCATAATCGTCAAAAAAAGATTGCGGTGATCAATGATTTTTCAGGCTTCGGACGCTGCTCCATTGCAGCATCCTTGCCAATCATTTCCGCTATGAAGATTCAATGCTGTCCACTGCCAACGTCGATATTTTCCAACCATACCGGATTCGATAGCTTTTTCTATACCGACTACACCGAGCACATGAACGCCTATATGGATGAGTGGAAAAAGCTTGATCTGCGGTTTGCAGGTATATTAACAGGATTTCTTGGATCGCCTGAGCAAATCGGAATTGTGAAGAGGTTCTTGGAACTTTTCAAAACCGAGGAGAGTATTACAGTTATCGACCCCGTTATGGGCGATTACGGCAAGCTGTATCCCACGTATTCTCTGCTTTTGGCAGAGCAGATGAGTTCGCTCGTACCATATGCTGACATCCTCACGCCCAATCTCACCGAGGCTTGCATTCTTACAGGAGCTGATTACAAGGCGGATATGGACGAAGCCGGTCTTGCTGTAATATGTAAGAACCTGTGTGATATGGGCCCGAAGAAGATCGTGATTTCAGGACTTGAGCGAGGAGATAATTTAGAAAACTTCATTTATGAGGACGGAAAAGAACCGCAAATCAATTTGGAACACAAGGTGGGGCCGTTTCGCTCGGGTACTGGAGATGTATTTTCTACCATCATAGCAGCGGATACTGTGAATGGCGTAGGTTTTGCGGATGCTGTACGCCATGCGTCTTCTTTTGTTGCAAAGGTGTTGCGTAGAACGGTTGAACTCGACCTGCCAAAAACAGACGGTATCTGCTTCGAGGAGTTCCTAACGGAAATTTGATAGGAGTGTACATTGTGAAATACGAAAAAATCAAACTTATGTGTTTTGCGGGCATCTTTACTGCAATTGTATTTGTCTTTACGGCGTATCTACACATTCCAAGCCATACCGGTTATACCCACGTTGGTGATGCCTTTATTTATCTTGCTGCCAGTTTACTTCCATTACCTTACGCTATGTTTGTCGGTGCAGGTGGAGCACTTCTTGCGGACTGCCTCACAGGTTTTGCTATCTGGGCACCCGGCTCGATGATTATTAAGACGGCTACCGTGTTATTCTTCTCCCGCAAGAGCAAGAACATAATCTGCTTACGAAACATCCTTGCACTGATTCCAGCTTGGGCCCTTTGTATTGGTGGGTACTATTTATATGAGGCACTAATAACCGGAAACTTTGTAGCTCCTACTGCCGGTATTCCCGGTTACATAATGCAGTCGGCTCTCAGTACCGTCCTTTATGTAATTGCAGGTATAGCTATGGATAAGATGGATATAAAAACGAAACTTAACGGAGGTAGTGTTTTATGATGACAATTACATATCCTGTACATAACGGTATCTATGTGAATGTGACAAACCGTTGTCCCTGCGCTTGCACATTTTGCTTGCGTCAAAATGGGGAATCGGTATATGGTTCGGATTCCCTTTGGTTAGAAAGAGAACCCACCGTAAAAGAGGTGTGCGACAGCATTGATACATGGGATTTGAACAAATACAACGAGGTTGTTTTCTGCGGTTATGGAGAACCTACCGAGCGACTTTATGATCTTCTTGAGGTTGCAAAGTACATCAAGTCAAAGAGTGACATCAAAATCCGTATCAACACTAACGGCCTTGCGGATCTGATTTGGAATGAACCTACCGCACCTAAGCTGCAGGGATTGATTGATGCCGTTTCCATCAGTTTAAATGCGACGAACAAGGAAGAGTATTTAAAGATTGTCCGCCCGAAATTCGGTATAGAATCCTATGAGGCTATGCTTAAATTCACAAAAGAGTGTACCAAATATGTTCCTTCGGTGGTAATGACAGTCGTTGATATAGTGGTGTCAAAGGAAGAACAGGAGATCTGTCGAAAAATTTGTGAATCTGTTGGTGCAACACTTCGCATTCGTCCTTACGAGGGATAATTTCAATTGTTCAAACTTTTCACCAATTGACACAGGGGACGGTTCTGTGTGTTCTTGTTCCCAGTGTTTATTTGATACCGATCTCACCTGGGGGGACAAGGGGCGAATTGTCGACTGGCTTGAAAGGGACAAGGGGACAACAGAACAGTCCCCTTGTCCCTCAGATATCTTGAACAGAAGGTTTGTCTGTGATATAATAATATATATCTTTTAGAAGGGGGTAAGTATTTTGAAAAAGGTTATTTCCATAATCGTTTTTGCGTGTATGGTCTTTGGTCTATGGCCTATATCAGCATTCGCCACAGAAACAGGTCATACCCATTCCTGGTCCGGAGGGTGGACGGCAAATGATACCCACCATTGGCACGCCTGTATCGCAGATGGCTGTACCATCACATCAGACGCTGAGTGCAGTGGTTATGAAGCGCACGATTTTAGTACTTATCCTTATCGTTGTACTGTCTGCGAGTTCAGCCCGGGCCATGAACATTACGGCGGCAAAGCCACCTGTGAGTATCCGGCACGCTGCGAAGGCTGCGGAGCAACATACGGCGAAAAAGATCCTAATAACCACCAAATTCCCGAAGGCTTTGGTGAGAAAATCGACAGCTCCAGCCATAAAATCATGTGTAGCTGCGGTTATGTTTTCGTAGCATCCGAACCCCACGACTTTACACCCTGGGACACGAACAAAGACGGTACGCAGGAGCGCTGGTGCATGGATTGCCTTTATGCCGAGATGCGTACGCCCCAGCATTCTCACAGCTATTCCAAAGCGACCTGTATTGCACCGGCCATTTGCTCTTGCGGCAGCACCACCGGTGAAATAGATCCCTCAAATCATACGGGCGGAACGGAAATCAAAAATGCTTCGGAGGCCACCTATGTTGCAGATGGCTATACCGGCGATACTTATTGCAAGGGTTGTGGTGCAAAAATCTCAAATGGCGAGATCGTTCCAAAGCTTAAGTTTGTTCCCACAAAGATCGACGAGGATGCCGGGGTAGAAGATGTAGCTTTTCAGCCGTCGCAGTGGGCGGTAATTCCCGAGGATGCCTCTCTGGTGGTTAGCAACCAGAAGATGGGGATCGATCCGATCATTTCTATCCTGAAACCCGATACCAATATTTCGGCAAACCATTACGGAGTATCTGTACTTCGGGATGCCATTTACACCCACACCAATGGCACGGAGTACCGTTCTGGCGAATTTGTTATGATTGATGAGCAGGAGTACTGCATCGGTCGATACAGCGGAAGCGGTTCTGTACTTCCTGTGATCAGCTTATCTGACGGTATCATGCGTGAGTATAATATGGAAAGGCTGCAGTTTGAAGAAACAGAAGGTTTTCAGACAAATATCCAACAGACAGACGATGAACTGATCCGTATAGACGGTGTCCTGTATAGCGCTCCTGTTTCCTATACAGATGCCAATGGTTCTCAATCGAAGGTTCTGTACCATGAAGGAAAACCGGCAGGAATGATAAACGATGCCGGTGTATCGCTGTATGATGACCTTACCCCGACCAAGGTGCCAACCACGGGATCCCGCTTCCTTGGAACAGTAACGCCGGATGCGGAGGTTAACGGATTCGGACTATCCGTGGGTAAAAAGTATGATGTTTACCTGGTCGGTGCCAATGACATTCAGCTTCTGTCCGGTTCGGGAACTCCTCTGTTCACCGAACCCGGTGATGCTCGCTATGAGATCGGAACGGTTACACAAACCTTCGCTTTGGACGCACTTGATCCCTTATCCTCCGTGTTTAATAACAAGATAGGGGCCCATTATGTTGCTATGCACTTTGGAGAGGAAGATCCTGAGACCTGGAATGTAGAAGATCTCGATTTTGGAAAGGTAGATCTTTCTTCCAATGGTCATCAGCTTAGCGTTGCTTACCTTGCGTATCATTTCTCTCCGTTTGTGGTGTATGCGTTTACAGAAGCACAGGAACTGGAAATCAAGGTGATCACCTCCAACACATCTGGTGTGTCCGATGTGGGCGGTGCAGATGCCTCTGATGTAACGATTCCCTCTGACGACCATACCTGGCTGTGGATCACCATTTCAGCATTCATTGCAATCGGTGCAGTTGTCTTTGTTGTGTATGCAAAAAAACGGAAGGCCGTGAAAGAAAAGACAGTAAAAGAATGAACAGAGAAGAATTAGCCGTCGAAACTTGTATAGTAAAAGTGGACACATCGAAGAGTTAAAGATATAATTAAATCGAGGTGTTCAAAATGAAAAGAAGTTTCACAAAAGAGTTCAAGATCAAAGCATGCGAATTGGTGCTTAGGGATG
>SVLZ01000031.1 GCA_015067665.1 Oscillospiraceae bacterium
AAAAAGCCAAGGACACCGTTATGGGCATTATGACGACCGCCCGCCTCTTTAAGAATTTGTTCTTCTTCCCCATTGAGACGGTGGTTATTACGATGTTCCTTAAGGTGCTGGTGCCGATCACCTCTCGCGTCCGGCTGACCTTCGGCGGCAGCAAGGGTCTGGACTTTACCAAGAAGCAGGTCGCCCTTTTGGCGGTGCTGCTGGTCATCGGTGTTGGCAGCTCTGTCAGCTATTTGGGCTACTATTATGACAACAACTCCGTCACCAAGGACTATTCTGACACCGAGGTGGTGGATATGAACCACTTTGTCCACGATATTATCACCGAAAAGGACATAACCGTAGACGAGGAACGGTCGTTGGCAGTTATCGAATATGCCTTAAAACCCTTCTTCGGCAAGGATACCACCTATACCGTTGCGCTGTATCAGGCAAAAGAGGGGGAGGTCATTACCGATAAGATGTGGAGCTACAAGAAGACCCCTGCCTCCAAAGACCCCACCATTGAGAGAGTGGCGACGGTGACCATCGTGGTGGAAAACAAGACAGATGCAGTGCTGACCTATGAGTATGTTCCCGTAAAATAACAAAAAAGGAGGGGGAGACCCCTCCTTTTGACGCATCGGAAATCCCGTAAAACCCTCCCCTTTGGGGTGGTGCTCCGCGCAGCGAATCAAAATCTCAATGATTGCCGGTGGCAATCATACCTCAAAAATGGGGGGACCGCGTAGCGGTGGGTGAGGTTTTATTCCTCATCCGACCTCGCTTGCGCTCGGCCACCTTCCCCGAAGGGGAAGGTTTTGGCGCACCATCGAAAGCGACTGTAGGGGCGACCATCGGTCGTCCGTGCCTCACTTCCGACACCGCAAAATGTCGATACATTGCGGACGGGCAATGCCCGCCCCTACCGTTGTCATTGCGAACTTGGAGGGGGCAGCCGCTCCTTTATATTGACGAATATCCCTTTTTCGGTTATAATGAAGAAAAAATCAAAGGAGAAATCTTTATGCATATTCACGAGGATCATTGTGGCAACCACAGCCACGATCATGAGCATAGCCATACCCACGAGCATACCCACGACGGCGTTGCCCATACCCACGAGCATTGCCACGGGCATTCCCACGACCATAGCCATCCCCACGATCACGACCATCTCCACGAGAATGGTGCCCATCACGACCACAGTCACGATTGCAGCTGCGGCTGCGAAAGCTGCGGCGGAAAGTGCGAGCATACCAAGATGGAAGAGCTGCTGGCGCTGATGACCTATATGGCAAATCACAACACCGCCCACGCAAACGAGCTGGCGAATCTTGCCAAGCAGCTGCAGGAAATGGGCAGCTATGCCGCCTATGAGCAGGTGCTGGCCGCTGTCAGTGACTACGAAAAGGGCAATCTGCGTCTGCGCGCCGTGCTGGCGAGCCTGCAGAAATAAGGAGAAAATTATGTGTCTTTCTACTGTTTATAAAAATAACACCGCCCCCGAGAGCATTCTCATGAAAAATGTGATGCGGATCGAATGTAAGGACGGTACCGTGGTGCTGACCGACCTGATGGACCGCACCGTCGCCATTGCCGGTACGCTGGAGTATGCCAACTTGGTCGAGGGTGTGGTGCTGGTAAAGGAATCTGCCTGATGACCAAATACTTGCTCGTCATTTTTATTTCGATGCTTCCGATCATTGAGCTGCGTGGCGCTGTGCCGGTGGCCATCGGTTATGGCATCGACCCGCTGACGGCGTTGATTGTGTGTACGCTGGCGAATATGGTGCCGGTGCCGATCATCTATTTCTTTGCCCGGAAATTTCTGTTATGGGGCAGTAAACAGCGGTTAATCGGCGATATATGTACCTTTTTTCTGGAAAAAGGAGAGCGCGCCGGGCAAAAATTGGTAAAGAAAACCGGCAGAGGCGGTCTTTTTATGGCGCTTTTGCTGTTTGTTGGCATTCCCGTACCCGGTACAGGTGCTTGGACGGGTACGCTGGCTGCCAGCTTTCTCAATATGGGATTTAAGTCCACAGTACTGTCTGTTTCCTTAGGTGTTCTGCTGGCAGGTATCATTATGGGAACGGCAAGCCTTGCTGTATTTGGATTTTTTTAAGGAGAAAAAGCTATGTGTATTTTTTGTAAGATCATCGCGGGAGAGATCCCTTCAACAAAGGTCTATGAGGACGAGACCGTTTTCGCCTTCCGGGACATCAATCCCCAGGCACCCACCCATATTTTGGTAATTCCCAAGAGCCATATTGCGTCTGTTGCGGAGCTGACCGCGGAAAACAGCGCTGTGGTCGCCCATATTTTTGAGGTGATTGCGAAAATCGCTGAGGAAGAAGGTCTTGCAGGCGGCTACCGTGTAGTCTCCAACTGCGGCCCGGATGCCCGGCAGAGTGTTCAGCATCTTCATTTCCATATTTTAGGTGGCAAGGAAATGACAGAACAAATGGCGTAAATTTTGTAGGGGCGACCATCGGTCGTCCGCGGACGGGCAATGCCCGCCCCTACAACCGTACGATTGTGAATTGGTAGTTGACAATTACGGAAATTCGACTATAATCATCTTAGATCGCATAACAAATAGTCTTCGGGGGGCCGGATGCATCCGGCTGAGATTTGGCTTGGTAGCCACGACCCGTGAACCTGATACGGTTAGTACCGTCGGAGGGAAAGATGCACATATGAGATGCCTTGGTATCGCATTGCACCCAGACGGTTTGCAATGCGATACTATTTTTTTGAGCCAGCCTCAAAAACGCGTCTGCAGTGTATTAGCGGATCTTTCGCTCCATCTCTGCGCCATCCAAGCTTCGGAATACACAAAGTATGCCGTCAGCTTGTGTGGCTTGACCTGAAGCAAAATCTCTCGCTGCTCCACTTGCATCCCCATTTTTTCGACTGGCTCTTTTGTGCGTAGCACAAAAAATTCCTTTGAGAGTTTTTGGCTTACGCACCGCGGCAAAGACCGCAGAAAGGAAGGCATTTTATGGCAAACAATGTAAACAAAAGTCACCTTCGTATCCAGTCACTGTGCGAAGGCGCGATCCTGGTAGCTGTGGCGCAGATCCTTGGCTACATCAAGCTTTTTCCTATGTGGCCCAACGGCGGCTCTATCACACTGGCGGCATTCCCCATCGCGCTCTACGCAGTGCGCTGGGGCGTGGGACGGGGTCTGCTGGCAGGCTTTGTCTTCGGCATTTTGCAGCTGCTGATGGACGAAGCCTATGCTTGGGGCTGGCAGTCTATGCTGCTGGACTACTTGGTAGCCTTTACACCTTTGGGACTGGCAGGACTGTTTAAGGGTAAGAAATGGGGCATTTTTCCCGGCATCCTGCTGGGTAACTTGGGCAGATTCCTTGTTCACTACATCAGCGGCGTGACGATTTATCGCATTTACGAGCCCACCAACATCCCCGGCATCGGCACCTTTGACGGTGCGGAGCTTTACTCCCTTGTCTATAACGGCTCCTATATGCTGCCGTGTATGCTACTCGCCTTGGCGGTAGCCGCCCTCTTATATGTGCCGATGAAGAAATACTTTGCAGGATATGACCTAAACAAGTAGGGGCGAGCATCGCTCGTCCGCAAAGCCCCCTATAAGGGAAGCCTGTACGGACGGCCAATGGCCGCCCCTACAATAAGACCCGGTAGATTTTGATCTACCGGGTCAATTTTAGCGAAATACGGCCGTTCCGGCGGAGCGGGTGGCTAAATGGCTGGCTTCATAGAGAATTTGGGATACATCGTTGCGATTAAGGGTACCGGTAGCGCTGACATAGATGCCGTTGTCCTCTAAAACAGAGAGGGAGACCGCTGCCCAAGCGGGCACTACTTCCTCGGAAGCGGCAGACTGAGAAGTTAAGGCGTCTTTGGTGATGGCCAGATCCAGCGCATTTTGCAGCATTACCGCTGCTTCAGCACCGGTGATGGGTTCGTTAAGTCTATTTGTGTCCGGCCAACCGGCAGTCAGGCCGGAGCGGAGTGCGGCAGCAAGATAAGGCTGCATCCATTTTGGGGTATCCGCAGGCAGAGAGAGGGTAGTGGTGTCCTCCAAGGGAATTTCCAGCGCCTTCACCAGCATAGAGAGAAATTCTCCGCGGCTGACAGTCTCCTCCGGACGAAAGCAAAGCTCGCCGTTAACGCTGTCACCGGTAAAAATGCCGGTATGACGCATCCATTCGGCAGTGAAGCGGCAAGCGGTATCTTGGGTGTCAGAATACTGTTTGGCATCTGTAGGCTTTAAGATCTGAACGGTCACCGTTGCCACGCGGGAGGCATTGCCTGCCGGATCGGTAGCGCAGTAGGTGAAGGAGTCCACACCTACCTTGTTTTTCTTAGGGGTATAGACAAAAGTGCCGTTTGCAGAAATTTCCACGGCGCCGCGCTTGGGACCACGGACCAGCGTATAGGTCATTTCCTGACCTTCCGGCTCGGAGACCTTCAGCGTTCCGTCTACTGCCAGATTCTTATAAGTCTCCAAGGAAAAATCCTGCGCTACCGGGGGATGGTCGGCTTTGCCGCGAATGGAAATGGTGACAGAAGCAGCATTATCTACCCGATTTTCATAAATGGGCAAATAGGTGATCTCCGCCACCGTGTCCTTCTGGGTCAGCAAAGGGGAGAAGGTCAGCGCAGAGAGCTGTTCGGTGGTGAGAATGTCGCCCTTTTGCAGAACGCGCTTGCCTAAAAAGACAGTACCGGTTTCTGCTTCAGGGAGAGCGGTAATACATACACCCATCAGAGACTGTTTTTCCGATTCCTCGAAATCTGTGGAAGTAAAGCAGTAAATGGCATCGCAGTCCACCTCAGCCGCAAAAACGGCTACAGGCAGAATCAGCAGTGCCAGCGAGAGGGCAATGAGTGATTTGCGACACATAGAAAATAACCTCCTAAATTTGTGTTCGGAGGTATTGTTTGCCCCTTGTGGGAAAATTATGCATTTCCCAATGCGGCAATATTCAAAATAGGCAAATTATCCCGGTAAATTTCTTCGAATTGGGAAAGAGGGAGGGGGTTTACACCGCGACCGGCTTCGATGGTATAGCCCGGACGGCGGAACTGCTGAATAAACCAGTCTTTATACCCGGCAAAGGCAGAGTTAAAGGGCACATCTGCCAAGCGATAGCCGCTGGCCGCCGCCATAGCCTCTCCCAATTCTCTGGCGCCCGGTACGTCAATATCGGAAAACGTCCAGTAAATTTCCTGTCCCTGGGTATGGAACGCCAGTACCAGTTCCGGGTCTACTACTTCTGTATAACCGGACAGCGCCTGGGTTTCCAGTTGATTGAAGGGCGCCCGGCCTACATAATCCCGCGGGCCGGGGAGCGTGTAGCCTTGGGAGAATTTGATCTCCCGTGCCTGCAGCCATCCGGCGGGGTAATTGAGATTTAAGTCCACACCCAAAAGATTTGCTTTCCAGCCGTCAGGGAATGCAATTTCCGGGTAGTTTTCCGAAAGCCGCCGGGCAATCTCATATTGCACATCTCCCGGACGGATGGCGCCGGTCACAAGATCCACGCCGTCCGGGTCTACCATAGGTACCATAAAGACCGTAACCGCCTCGCGCAGGGCAGTGGCATCCAAATCGCCAATTTTGCCGCCGGACTGGATTGCCTGCGCCAATTCCTCTGCCCAACGAAGGAGGATATAGGCGGTGATCCATTCGTTTGCGTGATGGGCGGCGGTAAAGAGCACCTTTCGTGGGCCGTTTCCAATCACCAAAGTGCGGATAGGACGCTGAAAGGCGGTGGTGGCAAGAAGCTCTGTGCGGCAGAAGGGATAAGTCTGCACGATTTCTAAAATAGTTTTATCGCATATATCGGATGTGATGGGAACAGTGGTGTTTACAATAGACATAAAAATCGCCTCCGACTATTCTATGTGTCGGAGGCGATCTGTGTGTAAAATTATTCTGCGGGGATTTCCTGTGCCTTGGGTGCCTTCTTAGCCAGCACAGCGTTGAGGACACCGTTGCCAACGACCAGCACCAGACCTGCGATGCCGTAGATAATGGCGAAGGTCACGAAGGTGGAAGCAAGGGAAGCCAGCAGACCGGAGGTCAAATTTGCTACACCGGCAGGAAGCTCGGCCAGCAGCTCCAAAACAAAGGGAGCCTGCAGTACGTAGCCCAAACCGCCAACAAATACGGCACTGATAAGACCGTTTACGCCCATCCAGCGCAGACCGTTGATGCTGGGCAGACGGAACACAAACAGCAGAACCAGCAGAGCGGCGACCACGGCAATCACAATGGTGCGAATGGTGCCGTCGCGGAGGGATTTCAGCGCGTTGAGGATCATTGTGGGATCAGCAACAGGGGAATTGGGAGAAGCAGACTGGGTTACGCTCTGCACAATGTTATCTGCCACGTCCTTGGCGGGAGGCAGGTTCTCCACAATATTGGGCAGGGCATCGTTGGTGATGTTGGTCACAGCCTGGGTCAGCTTATCCTTGTTGACCTTAACTTCGGGAGGCAGGTTCTGTTCCACAATGGTCACCAGCTCTTCCATATGGGGAGCGAGCATTTCCACAACACTCTCTGTGTTCAGCTTGGGCGCGTCGCCGGTACCGGTGGCGGCATTGATAATATCCTCTGCATAAGCAGAAGCCATCTGCTGAACAGCGGAGCTTTGGGCCAGTTCCTGTACCAGCTTGTCCTGATCAATGACGGAGGGATCCGGAATCTCCAGCTCTTCCACCAGCTTATCCACATCGATAACACCTTGCTCTACCAGCTCTACCACCGCGCCAAACAGCTCCTGAATACCGACACCTTCCGGCAGATCCACGTTGGGGAGCTTGTCCGCTACATCGTCCGAAATCTCGGGAGGAAGGGTAGTGCCTTCGGGCAGTTCATCAAAGTTAATGTCAGGAGGCAGGGTGCCGTCGGGCAGCTCGCCGATCACATAGTCGCCGGACAGAAGGATGGGACGGCGGCTTGCGGAGGGCTTGCCCAGATCGTTCAGGATGCCGGACTCAAAAACAGCTTTTACCAGCTTGCCGGGATCGGTATTTTCTGTCAGGAAGGATACAACGGGCAGGGCAATCAGAGAAACGACCAGAACGATGCTCAGAAGGACCGCCAAAAATGCGCTGAGAATTTTCCAAAATACTTTCATAATATGTTCCTTTTCAGTTCTGTTCTTTTTTGTTTAACTCCCTGCCCAAGCTTGGGCAGGGAGTCTGTTTTTAGTACTCGTCGGAGAAGAATCTACCGAAAAGTATGGAGAAGAAGCCTCTCAGGAGGGTAGTGCCTATCACAAGTGCAGCGCCGATCACTATGTAAACAACAGCGCAGACAGTATAGGCGTTTGTCACACCGTCCGTGATGGGGTGAATCACTTCAAGAATGATGTTAAGGATCTCAGCAAATTCTGCCGGGACTTGGCTTGCCAGCTCAGGGAGCTTTCCTGTTACCATCGTAATAGCGTAGCAGAGCGCACCGCCTACAATACCGCAGATACCAACACAGCGCAGACCGCGGAGACCGGGCAGACGAACCAGGCAGATCAGCGCGCACATAGCAATGACGACCAGCAAAACAGCGGCACGCAGTGCACCGGTGCGGATGAAGCGCAGGGCGCTCGCAGCCGTTGCGATGATGGGATTCTCGGACTGCAGCAGATCATTGGCGGCAGAGCCAAGATCCGGGAGACCTGCAACCAGATTGGGCAGTGCAGCTTCCAAAGCGCTACGGGTAATTTCTTCCAAATGTGCACGGTCCAGCTCCACACCCTCAGGAAGGCTTGCGTGAACGATGTCAGCCAGCTCGCCAATGTGGGGAGAAACAATGCTCATTGCAGTTTCGGGCGTCAGAGAGGGCTGACCTTCGATGCCCATGGCGGTATTCATAACGTCAGTCATATAGGCGGAGACCAGCGCCTCTGCAGCTTCACTCTTTGCAAGATTTTTGCCAAGCAGCGCGGTGTCCACGACAGTGCCTTCGGGGATATTCAAAAACTCGTTAAGGTGCTCGGTGTCGATAATATCGGTACCGGCAAGTCCGGCCATAGTATCCAAGAGGGAATTGGCAGCATCAGCGGTATCGCCAACGTGATCGGGTTCTGTAGGCTCGGTAATCTCCGGCTCCGTCACCTCAGGCTCCGTAGCATCGGGGTCGGTAGCATCCGGGTCGGTAGCATCCGGCTCGGTAGCATCCGGCTCGGTGGTTTCCGGCTCGGTTCCTTCTGACTCGTCGATGGTTGCGGGTTCATCGGCATTTTCAGGCGCGGTAGCATCGGGATCAGTGGTTTCCGGCACCGTAGCATCGGGATCAGTGGTTTCCGGCGCGGTAGCATCAGGATCGGTGGTTTCCGGTACCGTTGCATCCGGCTCGGTAGTATCCGGGACTTCTGTAGGCGATTCTTCCTCCGTGTTACGGTCGTTAAACAGACCGGAATCAAACAGTATGCTTACCAAAGTCTGCGGATCGGTGATATTGGTAATATATGTTGCAATGGGGGTCAGCAACATAGAGATCACCAAAATAACGCTGAGCAAAGAGGTTACCGCGCCACCGATAAGGTTGCCGGCCAAACCGCCTAATCTAATGCGGCGTCTTCTGCGGCGTCGTCTACGGGGTTTCTTTTTTTTTTCCTCGTCTTCGCACTCCATAACCTTGTTGATGCGACGCTGGTGACGGGCTTCACCGGAAAACGGTGTGCTCAGCCATACCTTAACGATCTCAAAGGCCAGATCCTGGTCAACAACCGCAGCGCCCATAGCCAGCACGTTAGAATCATTGTGAAGGCGAGTCAGCTTTGCACATTCTGTATCGCAAACGAGTGCGCAGCGGATGCCGCGGACTTTATTGGCGGCGATAGATGCGCCGATACCGGTGGTGCAAAGCACGATCGCCCGGTCACATCTGCCGCGGGAAACAGCTTTGGCAGCAGGAATTGCGAAGTCTGAATAGTCGCAGCTCTCATGGGTGCATGTGCCGAAGTCTTCCACACTGTGTCCCAAACTACGCAGGAAGGGGATCAGTGCTTCTTTCAGCTGCAATGCGCCATGATCACAACCAATCGCAATTTTCATATGTAAAACCTCCTTGTGCCGGGGAAGCAACTGCCCTCCCAGCCATCTTTTGTTATCCATGATTATATAATGAAACCGCCGTTCACACCTAAAATTTGGCCGGTGACAAACTGTGCATCCGCCAAATAGAGGGCTGCTTGGGCGATATCTTCCGGGCTTCCGTTTCTTCCAACAGGGGTTTCGTCACGCAGGCCGTCCAAAACTTCGTCGTCGTAGCCGGCGCACATATCCGTCAGGATCACACCGGGTGCAATCGCATTTACGCGGACACCGCTGGGGCCCAGCTCTTTGGCAAGGGCCTTGGTCAAGGCGATCACAGCACCCTTCGTGGCAGAATAGGCGCTTTCATAAGAGGCACCTACCTGACCCCACATAGAAGAAATATTGATAATACATCCCTTATGGGTCTGCAAAAAGGCAGGCATTGCGGCTTTGACGCAATGATAAATGCCCTTTACATTTACATCAAAAAGTCTGTCCCAATCCTCGGCAGGAAGCTGATGGATCAGTCCGCCCCGCCAAATACCGGCATTGCAGACTAAAATATCCACATTCCCGATGGAGCGAAAGGCTTTTTCTACAGCGGCACCGTCTGCTACATCGCAGCAAATGGCGGTGGCACCGGTATCGGCACAGACCTGCTGGGCAGCCGCGTGCTCTTTTTCGTAAAGGAAAAAGACACGGTCACCCCGCTGTGCGAACGCTTTTACAATAGCAGCACCGATTCCGCGGGAACCGCCGGTCACAACACAAGTGGACATAGCGCTTACCTTCTGCGGCTTCTGGTGCGGTGATCAGAATACTGCCGGATGGAGGAAATCTTATTGTCCGACTCACTCATAAACTGCTTGAGCTTTTCTTCAAAAAGCTGATCTGCGGTCTTGGGAGCAGGGGGAGGTGTGGGAGCGCGCTGTGGTCTGGGAGAAGCACCTTCCTGACGGGGTGCAGGCCGTGCTTCCCGTTGGGGCTTCGCTTCCAGACGTTTAATGGATAAATTGACCTTTCCGCCTTCGGCACCGATTACCATAACTTTTACTTCTTGGTTTTCGGTCAAGTGCTGCCGGATGTCGCTTACGTAAGTGTTCGCGACCTCCGAGATATGTACAAGACCGGTCTTGTTTTCAGGGAGAGAGATAAATGCGCCAAAATTGGTGATGGACTTTACTTTGCCATCCAGAACTGTGCCGACGGTCAATTCCATATAAATAATGTTTCCTCCAAATTAAGGATTTGTTGTGCTGGGGGTAAAGAAGTTTGCGCCGCCTTCTACAAGGTCCAACATCTGGGAGGCAATGCGCTTGATGCCTTGTACAGTGCCGACTTCGGCAATGTTTTTGGCAAGATCGTGATTTTCCCGTTCTAGCCGGGCGGCCTGCTGCCGGAGCAGCGCAGTCTCGGCTTCGGTGCGGGCAATGGCATTGTGCAGTGTCAAAAGGGAGACGGTGCATACGACCAACGTAAGGATTAAGGCAATCTTCAGAAGGGGCGAGCCGTGGCGCAGTCGCAGACGGATTTTGGGTCTTGGTTTGCGGGCCATCGGATAGGCCTCCTTTCTCAGGCTACTTTAATGCCATTATGGTCATTGTATTCTTATTGTACTCTATTTTTTTACTATTGCAAATGTTTTTTTGCAAAATACGGAAATATTTTTTGCTGTTTTTTTACAAATCATCCAAATTTGAGAAAAAATACCCCCGAGGAACCGGGAAATGCGGGATATGACCCTGCGCAGCAGACTGCCGAGGGTGTTATGCCAAAGGAGAAAGCCTGCGAAAAGGCCGGCGCTATAGGAAAGCCGCAGGTCACCCTCGCAGATCTGAAAACCCAAATAAAGACCGCAGGCAAACAGCGCCAGTACAAAAATTCCGTCGGTGAGATGGCGCAGGCAGCGAGGGAAGACGGTTAGAAGATCGTAAAAAATGCCCAAACCGCCTCCCAGCAGACAGGCGATGAGGAAACGGGAAAATAAAAGAGAGGTTTGTGTCATTTGAATAATTTTTGGAAAAGTCCGCTCGGCAGGCGCGGTTCTTCGTAAATCAGGGCGGAGATGTGTCCGTCGATGGCGACCTGTCCGTTTTCCGGAGATAGGGTCTTTAAGTGGAGCTGCTGGCCCTGTACTGTCAGCACACCCAGTCCGGTTTTGAGGATGACGGAATTTTCGTCAAAGCTTAATACCTCTGCTGTGCCGGAGAGCAGTAAGCTTTTGCGGTCGTTTAATGTGAGCTTATGGGGCTGGGGCAGCCGTTCTTCTGCCATAGAAATCCCTCCTTATATAATAATACTGCAAAAAGACACCAACTTATTTACAAATAAAGTCTATGCAAAGGGTGCCATTGACAGACCGAAAAAGCGGTATTATACTGAATAAAAAAAGGGAGGTGGCGGGTGTGCTGCGGTTTGCAGGCTGTAAAATTGAAAAGGGTGACGGGCATACGGCTGCGTACACTTTGCTCCGGCAGCTTTGGCTTGCGCAGACCGGGCGGGAACTGCCTGCCATTGCCCGAACAGAACGGGGAAAGCCCTACTTCCCGGAGGAAACGCTGCATTTTTCTGTGACACATACCAAAAACTATGCTTTTTGCGTGCTTTCTGACTGCCCGGTGGGCATCGATGCGGAGGAATTATGCAGAAAAATAAACCCGGCCATTGCAGAAAAAATCTTATCGCATAGAGAATGGGAGCAATACGAGGCGGCGAAAGATAAAAATAAAGCACTGCTGACTTTTTGGGTGCTGAAGGAAGCCCAGGCCAAATGCACCGGGGAGGGCATCCGCATCCACCCGAAGCACACGGATTTTTCCTTAAAGGATCCCCGCGTGCGGGAAGAAGAAAACTGCCTTGTGGCAATTATTGAAGAAAAGACAGGAGAATAAAAATGCTGTTTGATACACATGCGCACTTAAACGATGAGGCATTCCGTGAGGACCGGGATACGCTGATTTGCGGACTTAAGGAAAAGGGCGTTGGGTTTGTGATGAATGCCGGCTGCGATCTGCAGTCCTCCAAGGAATGTATTGCGCTGGCGGAAAAATATCCCTTTTTATATGCCTCTGTCGGTTCTCACCCGGATGCTGCGGGGGAGGTCTGTCAGGAGCTGATGGAAACCTATCTGCAAATGAGTAAGCATCCCAAAGTAAAGGCCATCGGTGAGATCGGACTGGACTATTATTATGAAGGCTTTGACCGGCAGGTACAGCTTGACGCTTTTCGTATGCAAATGGAGCTGGCGCGGATGGCGGGCTTGCCTGTGATCGTCCACGAACGGGATGCCCACGGGGACGGTATGGAAATGGTGCAGGCCTTTCCAGATGTGACCGGTGTATTCCATTGCTACTCCGGCGCGGCGGAAATGGCGCAGCAGCTTGTGAAACGCGGCTGGTATATCGGTTTTACCGGGGTGCTTACCTTCAAAAATGC
This sequence comes from Oscillospiraceae bacterium, assembly GCA_015067665.1. Classification (GTDB taxonomy): domain Bacteria; phylum Bacillota; class Clostridia; order Oscillospirales; family Oscillospiraceae; genus Faecousia. The sequence continues at coordinate 12,451 of SVLZ01000031.1, forward strand.
CCGAAAAGCGGTGGAGACCGCTGCGACGATCCCGCTGGAGCGGATCGTTTTGGAGACGGACTGTCCCTATATGTCCCCGGAACCCTACCGCGGCAAACGGAACGACCCGGGCAGACTGATCTATATGGCTCAGAAACTGGCTGAAATTCGCGATCTCCCGGTAGAAGAAATCATCGAAATCACAACCGAAAACGCAAAACGGCTGTATCGTATCTGATACAGCCGTTATTTAAGCGATAGTTGACAATTTGCGCCTTGGCTCCCTCTTTGAGGGGGCTGTCGCGCGAACAGCGCGACTGGGGGAGTGTCCTATCGTACGAACGACACTCCCTCCGTCAAAAATCAGAGATTTTTGCCACCTCCCTCTTAGAGGGAGGCGAGATTTAAGATTGCGCATTTCTCAGCCTTTTCACAAGGGCTTCCACAAAGCCCCAAACAGGCGGCTCTAACCATTTGTCGTAGAGAATACACATATAAAATGCTTGATGCCAGTTTTCAATGGGACGGAAGGTAATGCCCGGGCGGGGATTGGCGCATTTTTCCGACATCACGCAAATGCCCACACCCTCTGCAACAAGAGAGCGGGCTGCACCGGCAGTATTGACTGTGCAGACGATCTGTTCCTCAATAGGTGTGCCGCTTGCCCATTGTCCAAAGCTGTTTTCCATATTGTAATTAAAAACGATTTGCGGCTCGCGGGCGATTTGCTGGGGCGTGAGGATGGCATATTGGGACAAGGGGTGTCCCTCCGGTAAGGCAACGCAAAAGTTTGCCTGCCCCAAGCGACGGAAGTGGAGACTGCGGTCACGGTTCGTGGTGTCTACGATGGCCATATCCAGCTTTTCCTCCCGCACAAGATCCATCAGTTCCTCTGCCGAGCTTTCCGTCAGACGGAAACGGATACGGCTGTTTTGGCGGATGTGAGATAGAATTTCTTTTGCGACCGTACTGTCCAAGGTGCCGGAGACCACACCGAGCCGGATAATTACCGGCGCGCTGGTACGGCTGTCCCGGAGGGTGATGGAGGCTTCGTCCAATGCCTGCAGCGCGGTGTCTACTTTTTCCTGATAATAACGACCTTCGTCAGTTAATCGGATGTTTCTGCCCACCTTTTCAAAAAGCTTCACATCGCCAAGCTCTTCTTCCAGCTGGTGGATGGCGCTGCTGAGCGAGGGTTGAGAAATACCCAGCCGGGCCGCTGCCAAAGTATAGTGCTCCAGCTGCGCCAGCACAGAAAAATACCGCAGATAATTATAGTTCATATGGTCACCTCTGAAATCCATAGATAGAAACTATAAATAAAATATCATAACTATATTGTTTTTACAAGAGAAATTTGTATAATGAGAGCGTTGCTTGAGAAATTACCTAAAAATGCCCTCTTTCGGGGAAAAGAAGGATTGCAAAGGCACAGAAGGTATGTTAATATATTAGGTGGAAAACATACCAAAGGAGAACAAAATGGCATTTACATACCTTGGCCTGAAGGCCAATTATCAAAGACATACGGTGACCGAAGCAGAGGTGGATCGCCACATCGAGCGGCTGCAGCAGCAGTACCCCCGGATTGCGGTGATTAAGGATCGTCCCACGGAAAACGGCGACGAAATCGTGCTGGATTATGCCGGTTTTTGCGATGGACAGCAGTTTGCCGGCGGCACGGCCGAGATGCAGACCTTGGTTTTGGGCAGCGGAATGTTTATCCCCGGCTTTGAGGAGCAGCTTTTGGATAAGGTGCCCGGTGAAGAGGTGACCGTAAAGGTAACCTTTCCGGAGCAGTACCATTCCGAAGAGCTTGCGGGTAAGGATGCGGAGTTTAAGTGCAAGATTCACGAAATTCGTGTGAAAACCCCCTATGAGCCGGACGATGTATTCGCCAAGGAGATCGGCGGCTGCGACACCTTCCCGGAGATGAAGGAAAAGCTCAGAGAAAGCCTGCAAGCCTATACCGATGAGCGCGGCGAAATGGATCTGCAGGACCGCCTGCTTCGCGCCGCGGCAGAAACGCTGGATTACGAGCCCACCGAGGGCGAAATCGAGGAAGCCGTGCAGGAGCAGATGAATAACCTCCGGGCGCAGCTCTCCCAGCAGGGTCTGACGCTGGATATGTATATGCAGTTTATGAACACCACCGAGGAGGCCCTCCGGGAGGAGGCAAAGCCTGCGGCCATTGCTTCGCTGCGCAATGCGGCAGCTATCGACCGTGTGGTGATTTTAGAGGGACTTTCTGCTACCAAGGAAGAGATCGCGCAGGCGCTGGCAATGGTCTGCCGCCAGAATGATATGACGATGGAGCAGCTGAAGCCCTATTACGATGCCGAATTTGAAAAGGCGCTGGAAAGAAGCGTACTGACCGGGAAGGCGATGGGTCTCATTCGGGACGCCGCCGTCATCACGGAAGTATAATATATTTATAAATAATGTGTCAAATGACACCGAAAACAAGGAGGAACATACTATGGCAATCGTTTTTGACGAAAATGGCAAGTACGTGGACGAGAAGGGCCTCGTAAAGCTGGACCCCACCAAGTTCGCTGACTGGCAGATCGCAGAAGAAGCAGAAAAGACTCTGCCTTCCGTGGATTATTTCCGCGAGAAGCTGGGCCTGCTGCCCGAAGAAATCATCCCCTACGGCAAGACCCCCAAGATCGACTTTATCAAGGTTATGAACCGTCTGAAGGATAAGCCCGATGGCAAGTTCATCGAGGTTACCGCTGTTACCCCCACCCCCTTCGGTGAAGGTAAGTCTACCGTTTCTCTGGGCCTGATCGAAGGTCTGGGTTACATTGGCAAGAACGCAGGCGGCGCTCTGCGTCAGCCCTCCGGCGGCCCCACCATGAACGTTAAGGGTACTGCAGCAGGCGGCGGCAACGCACTGCTGATGCCCATGACCGAGTTCTCTCTGGGTCTGACCGGCGATATTAACGACATTATGAACGCCCACAACCTGGCAATGGTTGCCCTGACTGCCCGTATGCAGCACGAGCGCAACAACACCGACGAGTGGCTGGAGAAGAAGGGCCTGAAGAGACTGGACATCGACCCCAAGCGTGTCGAAATGGGCTGGATCATCGACTTCTGCGCACAGTCCCTTCGTAACATCATCATCGGTATCGGCGGCCGTCTTGACGGCTTTATGATGGAGAGTAAGTTCGGTATCGCTGTTGGTTCCGAGCTGATGGCTATTTTGGCTGTTGCCAAGGACCTGAAGGATCTGCGCGAGCGTATCGGCAAGATCGTCGTTGCTTACTCCAAGACCGGCGAGCCTGTTACCTGTGAGGATCTGGATGTTGCCGGCGCTATGGCTGCTTGGATGCGTAACGCCATCAACCCCACTATGTGCTACTCCGTTGAGCATCAGCCCGTGCTGATCCACGCCGGTCCTTTTGCCAACATTGCGATCGGCCAGTCCTCCGTTATCGCTGACCGTCTGGCTCTGAAGCTGTTCGACTACCACGTAACCGAGTCCGGCTTCGCTGCTGACATCGGCTTCGAGAAGTTCTGGAACGTTAAGACCCGTCTGAGTGGCCTGACTCCCAACGTTTCCGTTCTGGTTGCTACCGTCCGCTCCCTCAAGATGCACGGCGGCGGCCCCAAGGTTACCCCCGGCGCACCCCTGCCCAAGGAGTACAAGGAAGAGAACCTGGAGCTGCTGGAAAAGGGTACCTGCAACCTGTTCCACCACGTAAACACCATCAAGAAGTCCGGCATCAACCCTGTTGTATGTATCAACCGCTTCTACACCGATACCGATGCTGAGATCGCTCTGCTGAAGAAGCTGTGTGCTGAGCGCGGTGTCCGCTGCGCAGAGTCTAACCACTGGCGTTACGGCGGCGAGGGCGCTGCTGAGCTGGCACGTGTGGTCGTTGAGGCTTGTGAGGATCCTGTAGAGGTCAAGTTCCTGTACGATCTGGAGATGCCCCTGCGTCAGCGCGTTGAGCTGATTGCTAAGGAAGTTTACGGTGCTGACGGTGTTACTTGGCTGCCTCTGGCGGTTGAGAAGGCTGAGCGCTTCGAGAAGGATCCCAAGTACGCAGATTACTGCACTATGATGGTTAAGACCCACCTGTCCCTCTCCGACGATCCCACCAAGAAGGGCGTTCCCACCGGTTGGAAGCTGACCGTCCGCGACATTCTGGAGTACGGCGGTGCCAAGTTCCTGTGCCCCATGGCCGGTACCATCTCCATGATGCCCGGTACTGCTGCTGACCCCGCATATCGCCGTGTCGACATCGATACCGAAACCGGTAAGGTAAGCGGCCTGTTCTAATCTTACGCAATCAAAAGCACAGGCGGTTTTCCGCCTGTGCTTTTGGAGAATTTATATTAATTGACAGTTGACAGTTGAGAGTTGACAGGTAAGGTATTTGCTATGCAAATGATTTCATTATGCCGAAGGCATACCCTAACTATCAATTATCAATTGTCAATTGTCAACTGAAATTTTGACAAAGGAGAGATTTCTTTATGGATATGACAATGGAATCCTGCCGCAAGTTTGTGGAGGTTTTGGCATCCGACGCACCGGCACCCGGTGGCGGCGGTGCTGCTGCTCTCGTTGGCGCTATCGGTACTGCGCTGGGCAATATGGTTGGCTCCCTGACTGTTGGCAAGAAGAAATACGCGGAAGTAGAAGCAGAGATCATTGCGCTGAAAGCGAAATGCGATGCGCTGCAGACCGCGCTTCTGAATCAGGTGGAGGCTGACGAGGTGAATTTCCTGCCTCTTGCCAAGGCTTACGGCATCCCCAAGGACGATCCTAACCGAGATAAGGTAATGGAAGAGGCTACCATCATCGCCTGCTCCACCCCTATGAAGATCATGGAGCTGTGCTGCGAAGCCATTGGTTACATCAAAGTCTTTGCCGACAAGGGTAGCCGTTTGGCTGTTTCCGACGCAGGCTGCGGCGCGGTTTGCTGCAAGGCTGCTCTGCAGGCCGCTTCGCTGAATGTGTTCATTAACACCAAGACCCTCAAAAACCGCGAGGTTGCCGAGGAAATGAACCGGAAGGCGCTCGGAATGCTCGCTACCTACGGCGCAATGGCCGACGAGATCTTTAACACCGTCAAAGCCGGCTTTGGCGTGTAATCAGGAGGAAAGAAAAATGGCAAAACAGCTTTTAGGTAAAGAAGTGAATGAGGCACTGGTGGCTGCTCTGCAGACCCGTACCGCTGCCTTAAAGGAAAAGGGTATCACTCCCACCCTCGGCATCATCCGTCTGGGCGAGAACCCCTCCGACCTGAGCTACGAAAAGGGCGCGACCAAGCGCGCGGAGGAAGTGGGCGTTGCAATCAAGAACTACATCCTGCCCGAAGAGACCACCAAGGAAGAACTGCTGGCTGTCATCGACGGTATCAATGCCGACGACTCTGTCCACGGTGTGCTGATGTTCCGTCCGCTGCCCAAGCATTTGAAGGCTGACCAAGACGAGATCTGCAACCGTCTGGCTCCCTGCAAGGACGTGGACTCTATGACCCATATGTCCAACGCCGGTGTATTTGAAGGTCAGGATCTGGGCTACGCTCCCTGCACTCCCGCTGCCTGTATGGAAATTCTGGACCACTACGGCATCGACTGCAAGGGCAAGAATGCCGTCGTCATCGGCCGCAGCCTTGTTGTTGGCAAGCCTGCCGCTATGATGCTGATGGGCAAGAACGCCACCGTTACCGTCTGCCACACCAGAACGGTCAACACGGCAGAAATCTGCCGCAACGCAGACATCATCATCTCTGCTGCCGGTGTGCTGGGCAGCTTGACACGCGATTTTGTCCGCGAGGGTCAGATCGTAATCGACGTTTCTATGAACTGGAATCCCGAGAAGATCACCTCCAAGGGTAAAGGCGGTATGTCCGGTGACTGCGTATTTGATGAGGTGGAGCCCATCGTCGCAGCCATCACCCCTGTTCCCGGCGGTGTTGGCGCAGTTACTACCAGTGTGCTTATGAAGCACGTTGTGGAAGCTGCTGAGAAAATTGACAATTGATAATTGACAGTTGACAATTTAGGAAAAAGAATTACTCAAAACCGTAAAGGGAGGGGCGCTGCCCCTCCTATTGAGGTGTACGCTATGAAAAGAATTAAACATATGAACGAGGGCAGCTTTTTACGGCTGTTTTTCGCCTTTATTACCCTGTGCTTTCTGATCGCGGCAGTGTGTATGCCCGACAGAAAGGATATGTTTACCGGCCTTTGGAAGATCCTCAGCCAGCCCAGTAAGATCTCTGCAAACTACTTTGCTATGGGCGGCTATGCGGCGACCTTCCTCAATATGGGCTTGGTGGGCCTTGCGTGTTTTGCCCTTTTTGGCGTATTTAAGGGTACGCCCAATAATGTGTCCACGCTGGCCGTTTTGCTGACAGTAGGCTTTGGATCTTGGGGCATTAACATTCTCAACATTTGGCCCACCGTGCTGGGTGTTGTGGTCTACGGTCTTGTAAAAAAGGAAAAAATGGGCGGTCTTGTAAATGCGATGCTGTTTTCTACCGGTATCGCGCCTTTGATCACCGAGCTGATGCTCCGCTACCTGACACCGGAAACGGTCGGTTTTAGCGCCCAAGGTGTGCTGCTTTCCCTCTTTGTAGGACTGATCATTGGTTTCTTCCTGCCTGCCGGCCTTGCCTATTCTCCCAAGGTACATAAGGGCTTTGATCTCTATTCTGCCGCGCTGCCTATTGGTATGACTGCATTTTTCCTCAATGCGATCCTCTATAAGACGATGGGGCGGGCACTGCCCCAGGCACTGAGCGATTTGGATCCCGCCTCTATGCAGGTGGCTTCTGCCTCGACGGTCAATATCTTCTGCGGTGCTGTATTCGGCCTTTGCATCGTTTTCGCCTTTGTGCTGGGCTGCCGGCCTAAGGACTATTGGAAGCTGCTTTCCGACCCGGAAACGGTGACCAATTTCTCCTCCACCTACGGAAATGCCACTTTCCTGATGAACGCAGGTGTATTCGGTCTGTTCATTTTGGGCTACTATAACCTGATCGGTGCCAATTTTAACGGCATCACCTTTGGCATCATCTTCTGTATGGTGGCCACCTGCAATTCCGGCTCGCACCCGGGCAATGTCTGGCCCATTATGCTGGGTTATTTTGTTGCATCTGTGGTATTCGGCTGGCTTTCTCCCTTGGTTGGCGGCAGCTTCGCATTTAAGATCAATGCCCAGGCGATTATGGTGGGTCTGTGCTATGCCAACGGCCTTTCTCCCATTGCAGACAAGTATGGCTGGCGCTATGGCTTCATTGCGGCAATTATGCATTACCTGCTGGTCACCTCCGTGCCCACGCTCCACGGTGGCTACTGCCTGTATAACGGCGGTTTTACCGCAGCACTGATCTGTATGATCCTTGTTCCCGAACTGGAGCGGTTCTTTAAGACCAAGGAAGAGCGGAAATTGGCAAAAGTAGGAAAATAAAGAAATATACGACCGCCTTTTTGCATTGTGTCAAAAAGGCGGTTTCTTTTACCTAAAATTTTGGTAACAATTACTCTTGCGAAATGGTGTTCAGGAGCGTAATATATAGAACGGATAATTGAAAGAAGGTCTTAATTTTGGAAACATCCCTTATTTGCTTGGCTGCCGCACTGATCGGCGGCCTTATGATGTCCCGTCTTACAAAAAAATTAAATCTGCCTGCCGTCACTGCTTACTTGGTGGCAGGTCTTGCCCTTGGCCCGTTTTGCCTCGGTGCGCTGGGTATTCCCGGCTTTGGTTTCCAGTCCCTCCATCAGGTAGAAGGCCTAAGCGTTCTGACCCAAACAGCACTTGGCTTCATTGCTTTCTCTATGGGCAGCGAGTTCCGTCTGCATCAGCTTAAAAGTATGGGTGCGAAGGCGATCACCATCGGCATTGTGCAAGCTGTGGTAACAACATTGCTGGTAGATGCTGTGCTTGTCTGCCTGCACCTGCTGTTCCCTAATATTATCTCCCTGCCTGCCGCTTTGGTGTTGGGTGCCATCGCTTCTGCTACCGCACCGGCAGCGACCCTGATGGTGGTTCGCCAGTATAAAGCCGACGGCCCGCTGACAAGACTTCTGATGCTGGTGGTTGCTATTGACGATGCGGTAGGTCTGCTGCTGTTCTCCGTGTCCTTTGGTATTGCTTCTGCATTGGAAAGCGGTGCGGTCAATGTTCTGGGTGTTATCGTAGAGCCGCTGATCGAGATCGTGTTGTCTGTTGGCTTGGGTGCCATCATCGGTATCCTTATGGACCGGGTAGAGCATCTGTTCCATTCCGGCAGTAAGCGTCTTACCCTGTCTGTTGCATTTGTTTTGCTGGCAGTGGGTCTTTCTATGCTGAAATTCAACATTGGCCCTATCCATTGCGGTTTTTCTCTGCTTCTCGTTTGCATGATGACCGGCACGGTGTTCTGCAACGTCTGTGACACCTCTCAGGAGCTGATGGAACGTGTAGAAAAGTGGACTGTACCTATTAACGTGCTGTTTTTCGTGATCTCCGGCGCGGAGCTGGATTTGAAGGTCATCGTAAATCCCGTTACTCTTTTGGTGGGTGTGCTTTATATCCTCTCCCGGTCTGCCGGTAAATATATCGGCGCTTGGGGAAGCTGTAAGCTTTCCAAATGCACCCCTGCAGTCACAAAGCATTTGGGCATCACCCTGCTGCCGCAGGCGGGTGTTGCACTGGGTATGGCGCTGACCGCTACCGCCTTGGGGGATGGCGCGCTTGTTCGTAACGTGGTACTGTTCTCTGTCCTTGTCTATGAATTGGTTGGCCCGGCGCTGACAAAGCGGTCTTTGCTGCTTGCAGGTGAAATCCAGCCGGAGGGCAAGACCAGCTCCCGTGTTACCGATACCCCCAGAGAGCCTGTCAGTATTCATTAAAAATCAAAAGGCCCCCTCTGATGAGGGGGCTGTCGCGCGTATGTGAGACTGGGGGAGAGACGCTTTTCTCTCCCTCCGTCTTTTGTTTCGCAAAATCCACCTCCCTCATCAGAGGGAGGCTTTTTAACCTATAGCCGTGCAGTATTCTTTATTTCATAAATTTATCGATAGCGCCGCAGAGATCGTCGATGGCATTTTCATCCCCGGCGGCAACCGCGTCCACCATACAGTGGCGCATATGGTCCTTGAGGATGACTTTTCCGGTATTATCCAACGCGCTGCGGACGGCGGCAAGTTGGATCAGCACCTCGGAGCAGTCATAGCCCTCCTCCACCATCCTTTTGACCTTTTCCAGATGACCGATGGCGCGGGCAAGGCGGTTGACAACTGCTTTTTGGTTCTCGTGGACATGGCCGTGGGAATGGGCGATGCCGTGGGCGTGCATATAGGCGTGATCGTGATCGTGCGTATGTTCGTTGGACATGGCGGTCTCTCCTAAATATTTTTATTATCATATCCCATTTTTGCAAACTTTGCAAGCCCCAGAGGGGGATAAGATTGACGGAGCGGCAGATTTCTGCTATACTGCAAGAAGAAAATGGGATACTATGGAGGAATTTCTATGAGAATGCGGAAAATGAAGAATTTAGAGCCCCGCACGGAGGCCTGCGCCGCTTACCGAATCACCGATGCGGCAGAAAAACAGGGTACTTGGCGGCAGCTAAAGCCGGACGCAACTGCCCTTTGGGTAGAGGTTGGCTGCGGTAAGGGCAAATTTACAGCAGAGACTGCTGCTGCAAACCCGGATGTGCTAATGATTGCTATCGAACGCTGCCGGGAGGCAATGGTGGTTGCCATGGAAAGGGCGAAAAATATGGGTCTTACCAATGTGTTTTTCGTGGATATGGACGTGGCGCTGATGGAAAATTGCTTCCAGTTCGGTGAGATCGACCGGCTGTTTATCAACTTCCCCGATCCCTGGCCCAGAAGCAAGAACGCCAAGCGGAGATTGACCTTCCGCACCTTTTTGAAAATGTACTCCCGTGTGATCCGGGACGGTGGCGAGATCCACTTTAAGACCGACAATGCGCCCCTCTTCGAGTTCACTTTAGAAGAGCTGGAGCTGGTGGGTCTGCCTGCCAAAAATGTGACCCGGGATCTCCACGCAAACGGGGTTGTGGGTATTATGACCGGGTACGAAGAAAAATTCCACGCCCTCGGCACACCGATTAACCGCTGTGAAATTATTACCCATCCTATTAAGGAGAACGAAGAATGAGCACCTACTATGTAGGAGATTGGGACGTTGCCGTCATCGGCGCCGGACACGCCGGTATCGAAGCAGCGCTGGCCTGCGCCCGTTTGGGACAGAAAACCGTCCTTTTCACCATTAACTTAGATGCCGTGGGCAATATGCCCTGTAATCCCGCCATTGGCGGCACCGGCAAGGGTCACCTCGTCCGGGAGCTGGACGCTTTGGGCGGACAGATGGCAGTGGCGGCAGATGCGGCTTGCATCCAGTACCGGATGCTCAACCGTGGAAAAGGCCCGGCTGTCCACTCGCTGCGCGCCCAAGCGGACCGCCGGAAATACCAGCAGTATATGAAGCAGGTGCTGGAGCAGCAGGAAAATCTGGACCTGAAGCAGGCAATGATTACGAAAATATTGACCGAAAACGGCTGCGTTACCGGCGTACAGACGCAGCTCGGCGCCATTTACGGCGCGAAAGCGGTGATACTCGCCACCGGCACATATTTAGATAGCACGGTGATTACCGGAGAAAGTGTAGAAGCTTCCGGTCCGGACGGGATGCATCCTTCTATCGGTCTTGCAGAGAATTTGCGCCGGCTGGGGCTGCCCCTGCGTCGTTTTAAGACCGGTACACCGCCCCGCGTCAACCGCCGCAGCATCGACTTTTCCAAAATGGAGCTGCAGCCCGGCGACGAGATTCCCGAGCCCTTCTCTTTCCGCACGGAACACACCTTGGAAAATCGGGCAGTCTGCTATTTGACCTATACCAATGAGGAGACCCATCAGATCATCCGGGATAATCTCCACCGCAGCCCGATGTATGACGGTACGATTTCCGGTGTTGGTCCGCGATACTGTCCCAGCATCGAGACGAAAATCGTCCGTTTTGCAGAAAAAAGCCGCCATCAGCTCTTTATTGAGCCTTGTGGCTTAGATACCGAGGAAATGTACATTCAGGGCTTTTCCTCCAGTCTCCCCGAGGATGTGCAGATTAAAATGCTGCGCACCGTCCCCGGACTTGAAAAGGCGGAAATTATGCGCCCGGCTTATGCCATAGAATACGAATGCATCGATCCCACCAGCCTGTACCCCACTTTGGAGACGAAAACGGTATCCGGTCTTTACGGCGCAGGTCAGTTTAACGGCTCTTCCGGCTATGAGGAGGCGGCGGTGCAGGGCTTTGTGGCAGGTGTAAATGCTGCTTTGAAGCTTCAGGGAAAAGAACCCTTTGTGCTGACCCGCGATACCAGCTATATCGGTACGCTGATTGACGATTTGGTGACCAAGGGCACAGAAGAGCCCTACCGCATTATGACCAGCCGCTCGGAATACCGCCTGCTCCACCGGCAGGACAATGCCGACCAGCGGCTGACAGAGATCGGCGCGAAGATCGGTCTTGTGCCGGAGGAAAGAAGAC
>SVLZ01000032.1 GCA_015067665.1 Oscillospiraceae bacterium
TCCGGTCTGCCGGGGTCAAAGGGCTCATTTGCCCACATCAGGGTGACCAGATCTTCCGTATCGCTCAAATTAATAATGTTATGGGTGTAGCCGGGCAGCATATGGACGGCTTCGATCTTCTCTCCCGACACCTCAAAATTCAGCACTTCTTCTGTGCCGATCTTCCGCTGCTGAATCAGCGCCTTTCCGGATACCACGATGAAGAACTCCCACTTGGTATGGTGCCAGTGCTGACCCTTGGTGATACCGGGTTTCGAGATGTTTACAGAGAACTGGCCGCATTTTTCCGTTTTCAGAAGCTCTGTAAAGCTGCCCCGGTCATCCATGTTCATTTTGAGGGGGAAGACAGCCTTTTCTTTCGGCAGGTAGGAAAGGTATGTGCTGTACAGCTTCTTTGCAAAGCTGCCATTGGGAATTTCCGGCATCATAAGGGTCTGTGATTGGGTTTTGAAGCTATGCAGCAAATCTACGATTTCACCTAAGGTGACTTTATGGGTCACGGGGGATGCGCAGTAGCTGCCGTTTTCACAAAGGACGGTTTTAATACCTTCAAATTCACAGCGGTGCTCCTTATTTTCCAACGCATCCAGCATTTCTTCTACCAGATCGTCGATGTATAGAAGCTCCAGCTCCACTGCCGGGTCATTGACCGTGATAGGCAGGTCATTTGCAATATTATTGCAGAAGGTGGCTACGGCGCTGTTATAATTGGGACGGCACCATTTGCCAAAGAGATTGGGGAAACGGTACACAAGCACCTTTGCACCGGTCTCTTCGCCATAAGCAAAGACCAGCTCCTCCCCTGCCTTCTTGCTTCTGCCATAATCGCTGTCGTAGCGGCCGATACAAGTGGCTTGAATAGAGGAAGAAATCATAACAGGGCAAGTATTATGATGCTTCTTTAATGTATCAAGAAGTGTACTTGCAAAGCCGAAATTGCCCTGCATAAACGCCTCCGGATTTTGGGGACGGTTGACACCGGCAAGGTTGAATACAAAATTGGCTTTTTTGCAGTATTCGTCTAAAAACGCAGGGTCGGTATCAATGTCATATTCATAAATCTCGTCGATTTTCAGGCTGCGGGTGCGGTTCTTACCGTCCCGGATGGTCTTCAGGGTCTCCACCAAATTCCGACCCACAAAACCCTTTGCGCCTGTAATGAGAATATTCATAGCCATATTCCTTTCGAAATCGTAGGGAATGCATTTATGCATTCCACGGCGGAACGGATAAATCCGTTCCCTACGGTCATCTTTTGCTGACTTTCTCCAATTCCTCCCGGATGTAGGTAAGAGAAAGCAGCTTCTGCTGCACCTGCTCTACCGTGAGAAGTCCTGTGTTGGAGGAATCAAACTCCGTAAGCGGGTTGCGGTTTATATCACCTTGCCAGAAGAACTTATCGTAGTTGAGACCGCGCTTATCACTGGGCACACGGTAAAAATCACCCATATCCACCGCATTTGCACATTCCTCGTTGGTCAGCAGTGTCTCGTACATCTTTTCACCGTGACGGATGCCGATGACCTTGATCTCGTGACCGGGCGCAAAAAGCCCGATGACTGCCTTTGCCAGCACTTCAATGGTGCAGGCAGGGGCTTTCTGTACCAGAATGTCGCCGGAAACACCGTTTTCAAAGGCAAACAGCACTAAGTCTACCGCTTCATCCAGGCTCATAATAAAGCGTGTCATAGACGGCTCGGTAATCGTAATAGGATCCCCCGCCTTGATCTGCTCGATCCAAAGAGGGATAACTGAGCCACGGCTGCACATAACATTGCCGTAGCGGGTACAGCAGATCTTGGTCTTTTCAGGCGAGACCGTGCGGGACTTTGCAACGATCACTTTTTCCATCATTGCCTTACTGGTACCCATAGCATTGACAGGATAGGCGGCCTTATCGGTAGACAAGCAAACAACATTCTTAACACCCGCTTCAATGGCGGCAGTCAGTACATTCTCTGTACCAAGCACATTGGTCTTTACCGCCTCAATGGGGAAAAACTCACAGGAAGGCACTTGCTTTAATGCCGCTGCGTGGAAAATGTAATCCACACCGTGCATAGCATTTCTTACCGATGCGATATCCCGGACATCACCGATATAGAATTTGATTTTGTCTGCCACTTCGGGCATCTTTGCCTGAAACTCGTGGCGCATATCGTCCTGCTTTTTTTCATCTCGGGAGAAAATACGAATCTCCCCAATGTCTGTTTTCAAAAAGCGATTCAGCACCGCATTGCCAAAAGACCCGGTACCGCCGGTGATCAGTAAGGTTTTATTTGCAAAAAGGCTCATAACACTTATCCTCTTTTTCTCAGAATGCTTTGTATCTTATTTTTCACCAAGTCATAAGCACGGTCATTGAGACCGCCGTTAATGATAATATCTGCATATGCCTTGGTGGGCTCTACATATTGATTGTGCATAGGCTTGACTGTTGCCAAGTACTGCTCGATGATACCGTCCAAATCACGGCCACGCTCTGCCATATCCCGACGGGCACGGCGAAGGATCCTCTCATCCGCATCGGTTTCCACATAGATCCGCATATCCATGATCTGACGGAGCTGGGGCTCTGCAAAGATCAGGATGCCGTCAATGAGGATGATGGGCTTGGGCTGGATCTCAATGACCCGCTCACTGCGGGTATGGAGTGAAAAATCATAGACCGGGCATAAAACGCTTTTGCCGTTTTTCAGGTCTGTGATCTGACGGATCATAAGGTCAAACTCGAAGGCCTCGGGAGAGTCGTAGTTTTGCCGTTTCCGTTCCTCGAAGGGCATACCCGTTCTTGCCAAATAGTAATTATCGCAGCTGACCAGCGCAATATCGTCGGGAAACCTCTCTTGGAGCCGTTTTGCAAAGGTGGATTTTCCCGAACCACTACCGCCGGCAATACCGATTACAAATACTTCTTGCATCTGTGTCTCTCCTAATTCATATAATTTAAATCAAATTCTGTATCTTATCTGCGGCTAAATATGCTTTGAAGAGTTCAAAATCATCCACTGTTGTTATTTTGAAACACTTAATACTTCCTTTGGATAACCGCACACTTTTTCCCTTGGCGATCCCCAATCCGCTGGTGCTTAACTTTGTGTCTAATCGCGCTGATTCCTCTTCATAAATCTCCAAAAGCGTATCCAGACGGGCACTTTCTGGTGTCAAGCCTCTAAAGAGTTTACTGCGCTCAATATGTGCATCCGCACACTCTCCTTCCTCGGAGAAGAACATACTGTCATAACAAGGCTCTGCCGCCATAGCAATATCACAGTCATTTAACAATGCGATATTCTCCGTAAATACCGCTCGCGGGATCATCGGACGATTTGCGTCTACAATACAAACTATCTGCGTTTCCCCATCGTTTTTCAAACTGCGCAAGCCATTATAGATAGATTCATTTCGGGTGACACCACCAATAACTACATTGCTCAGTTTACTAACACCAAACTGTGCAGCGTAGGCATAAATAAAATTTTCCCAGCCTTCTGCAGCAACAACAATAATTTTATCAATTTCCGAAACCTTTTGAAGATTCATCAAGGTATACGCAATAACCGGAATATCATTAACCGTCAAGTACTGTTTCGGAACCGCTTGGCCCGTTCTGCTCCCGTTCCCACCGGAGACAACAATCGCAGTAACCATATAGATCCTCTCTTTATTTGTAATAGGCAACAAAGCCGTGATGCGTAACCTGTTTCTCCTTGGGCGGCGGTGTCATATAGTCACCGTAGCAAGCGCGCAATAACGCATCATAGTTCTGAGGAATATAGAATTGCTCATTTTCAAAAGCATGCAGAATTCTATCTTCAAACCAGCTTTGCTCCAAGCGTAGCGGTTTTAGAAGATTACAGTCAGCATAAAGCATCAACCCCGCCCCTTCCGTACCATAGGTTTTGGCCTTTTGGTTGATTGCCAATGCTATTTTATTGGCATCGAATCCTTTTATCTTGCGAAAATAAACGCCAAGAAGTTTTTGCTTTAAGCCCCCAGTGCCCACTTCTAAACTGTGCCAATAGTCGATGATACGTCTCTGCCTCCATTTTGCCGATTCCATAACAACATCAAAATCTTCGTATATATCCAGAGCAAAAACATCCACATCCACACCGAGGGCAAATTGATTCTTTCGATAAACATTTTCGATTTTCAGGGTATTTCTATCATATACTTTTGCATGCCAGTAGGGATGTCTATTATCCATTTCGCAATGTGAAACACCATACCCCTTCGCATCAAACCGCTTTATAAACTGCTCATAATCAGCACGCGGCATAGCGATATCAATATCATCATCCCAAGGAATAAATCCGTTGTGACGAATGGCACCCAAAAGCGTTCCGCCCCAAAGGTAATACCGCAAATGATTTTCTTCGCAGAAATTATGAATCGCCTTCATTATCTCCGTTTCAATTTTCTTCAGATCAGAATCTTCCATTTGCTTTAATTGCTGAAAACTCTCTTTCACTCTGCATTCCCTTTCTCCTATGAAGGAATAAACGACTATATTTATCTGTTTCTTATAACTTTTTCCCGATGTGCCTCTATGCCCTTTCGTATTCCTTCTGCATATTCTTCCTCGCCAAATGCTATATCGAAATACTTGTCCAAAAAGCCACTTGCCGTCCCAATCTGCCTGGCAGGATTCCCGGCAACAATCACGCCGTCAGGAAACGACTTTGTTACAACACTTCCTGCGCCTACAACGACCCGATTACCCAAGGTTACACCAGGGAGAATGATCGAATGCGCGCCAATAAAACAATTGTCCCCTATGGTAATCTCGCCAAAAATATCACACTTTTCTACAGTCAATCGATCAATACTGTTATCATGGGTCAAAAACTGGACATTATTGGAGATTGTAACATTATTTCCTACCGTAACCAAATAGCTCTCAGGTGTAGAAATATCGGAATAAATGCAGCAGTTTTCACCGATTCGTATTCCCTTTTTGGTAAAATACCTCTTTGTAATAACCTTCTCATTTACGCCAAAGATATAGCCTATTTTACATTTCGCTTTTAGAAGCAACCATCCGAGCATCATTTCATCTCCTCGTTATTTGATAAAAACGCAACCACTCGCGCCGCCTGATGGCGGTTATTTTTATTTTCTGTTACGTAGTCACGGGCTACGGCACCAATCTTTTGGCGCTGCGCAGCCGGCAAGGACAAAACACCGTCGATTCTTTCAGCAAAGCTCTCCGGCGTTTCGTGCTCTGCAAAGCAGATATATCTTTCGTAGCTTTGGCTGATGCCCGGCAGGCGGAACATTACCACCGGCACGCCGGACAGCATATACTCCGCCGTTTTAGACGGGAAAGAATATTTGGTAAACTCCCCTTCTGATGTACGGGGGTTTATGAGCACTGATGCGCCCAATTCCGCTTTTAGCACCTGCTGCAGCGGCACAATGCCGTGGAGCTTCACATTTCCCTGCTCCCCGGCAAGGTTGGACAGCGTCTCTTTATAATTGCCGTCGCCGTAAATATCGAATATGCAGGGCGTCTTCACCAGCGGGATTGCCTCAGCCAGTATATCGAGACCAAACTCCCGATGGAGCTTGCCTGCATACAAAATGTGGGGCAGCCCATCCTCGTGGCTTTCCGGTTCCAGTCCTTGCAGCATCGTTTCATCCACAATGCAGTCCAGCAAAAGCCAAGGCTTCTCTCCGGCCACGCAGGACATCGCCTCTGTCAGCACAATGTGCCGGTCTAACTTTTTCAGTGCCCGCTGGGTCTTTCGGTTATAAAAGCGGTATAAAAGCCCCTTGATAAAACCGTGTTCATCACATTCGTCGGCAAATTCCGGCATATCTGTCAGGAAACCGGCAGTCATCACGCTGTAGCGTTTTCCCAAGCTGACTGCAGGCAGCAAACCCTCCAAAAGAAGCGGGTCACAAATAATCCTGATCTCTTCCCCTTTATATTTCTGCAGCAGCTTGCGGACGCTTTTGCGAATTGCCGCTGTTCCCATCAGGCTTTTCAGCACCGGGAAGTTCCAAACAGGAACATAGTGATAGCAAAGCTTCTCCTGCCGGGTTTGGCTTCCCGGAATATAGAAGCCGGGATAGGTCCCTCTGGAAATGGGACGCAGTGTAACGCAGTCCACCGTGACATCCTGGGTATGTGCAAGTCCGCCTAAGAACATCTCAAAAAACTTCTGAGAGGAGTCTAAAAGGGGATATTTTCTTTTTTTACAAATCGTCTCATAATCCGCCCTTGCGCAGGTTGCGGAAAGAAAAATGATGTGCATACATTACCCTCTATTTGCTTACTAACAAATGTGTAATTTATGATTTCCCTACCGCGTGGCGGAGATTTTCATTTAGCTTACGCGGTATTTGATAATCTCCGTAGGTGTCTGTCAAATACGTATGGTAATTCTGCGGTGCATATAAATGCAGTCTGTCAAAGGGCAACAGCACCGGTTCCCCGAAAACTTCTGCTGCTACAACGTTTCCGTTCCGCGTTCCTTCGCGCCAGCGGGTCACGAAGGCGTTTTTCTTTTTTCCGCAGCGGCGCATAGCCCTATCCACACATTTTGCCAAATATGTGCCTGGCAGCTTGCGGATCACAGCAAGCGCTACATTTTTCAGCATATTTTTGCTAAGACCCCCGCTTTGATTCAAATACAGCAGGTACTTGTAGCGGCCAATTCTTTTCACCATTCTTTGCGCCCTCTTGTAATCGGCGCCCAAACCGTCTATGGGGTACAGATCAAACTGCACCATCACATTCCCGTGCATAGAAAAGGTATCATCTATAACGCGCACAAGGTGGATGTCTTTATAGAATAATTTGGTATACGGAAAGCAACGTTCCTTATTGCTGCCCGGTGCCTCCACAAGCATACTTCCTTGATAGGTGCGAAGAAAACGGGTGTAGTCTTCTCGGGGCATGGCAAGATCCACATCGTCGTCCCACGGAATAAAGCCTTTTTCCCGCACTGCGCCCAAAAGGGTGCCACCAACCATATAGTAGGTCAAATTGTTCTCCACGCAAAAATCGTGAAACTCGGACAGCATTGTAAGGTAAATCTCCTGCAGCTGCCGAATCGTCATAGATTCTTCCATATTACCTCCTGAAGCGTTGCAGGATTTTGCAGATTTCCCTTTTCTCTTCCTGATTCAGCACTGTGAGCCACGCGAGCACAAGGTACAGCACACTGTAACAAGCTGCATAGACCGCAAGGATCAGGTATGTCTTTGCCGGGATGATCTCCTGCAACATTACCGCACCAAAGGACAGCACGGCAATGATACCTGCAAGGGGCAAAAACAGCTTTCCCATTTGCTTCCAAAAAGCCGGGATGTCGATGCCCACTTTTTTATGGTAGTACCGGTTAAAAACGATCTGCTTAATAAGCCAGCCAAGGAAAAACGCTACCGCACAGCCGAGAAGGCCAAAATGGATCGTAAAAATCACCGTCAGTACGATCTTCACACCCGAAACAGCCAAGCTCAAAAGGGCTCTCGTTTTATGCAGGTTCATCGCCTGCATGAGGGAATTGAACATAGACTGGGATGCGCCAACCGTCTCTGTAATCAACACGATCACCGTCAGCCAGTAGGCCTCCATATATTCCGGACCAACCCAGCGCAGGATAAAGGGTTTGCCGATGGCCAAAAAGCCGCCAAAAATCAATCCCGCTACCAGCACCTGAATTCTGCCGGTCTTTTGCACATCTGCCATCAGCTCCGGGGATATTCCCTTTTCCTGGACCACATTCTTGGTGAATTTCGGAAGATAAAAGCCGGAAAGCACATTGGCAAAATTATAGGAATAGGTATGGAACTGCATCACGATGGCAAAGACCGCCACAGCATATTCTGTCATCACGATGCTGATGACCAGCTTGTCCGAATTCATCATTAGCTGCGTAGCAAGAGAATTGATAAAGACAAACAGCGTAAAAGAAAGGATCTTGCGAAACAGTGCCGGATCGTGATTGCGGAAAGAAAAAGAAATGTGGTACTTTTTCAGGCAGAAAAACATTTGGATAAGACCAAACAGCAGGCTCAGCGCCGTGGTAACGCAGAGCATACCGATGGAGCGGCAGCCCAAAAACAGCACCGAAAGCATACCCACCGGTCCCAAAATAGTCTGAATCAAAGTAATGACTTTCAGGAAGATATACTCTTCATACGCAATCACAATGGCGTTGAAAATCTTAAATACAAAGGTGATCACCAAATTCAGCACCGCGATCACAAACAGCGTTTTGATCAGCTGAATACTCTCCGGCGCATATTTGGCATAGATCCCATCCAGACAGAAAAACAGCACCGTAGCAATCACAATACAAACTGCGGCAATTCCCAAGTAAAGCTTAAAGAACATACCGTTGATGGTCTTTTGGCCGTTTTCGTCCTTTTGGGCAATATATTTAGAGTTATACCGGGTGGCGGTGGTACCGATGCCCATCTCCGACATTTGGAGGTAGGAGATCAGGGACTGCACAATGGAATAAAGTCCATATTCCGCCTGCCCCAGCATTTTCAGCATGATCGGCACATACACAAAGGAAATGGCGATGCTTAAAAACTGGGTAAGGTAGGTCAGGATCGCGCCCACCCGAATATTTTTTGTACTTGCGTCATCCATAGTTTTTAACCTTTCCGCGGTCCTCAGACATAGGGCCGTCAGGATAAGAGGGAACCTTCTCCCCCGTCAATTTCGCTTGCGCAAAATCGTATAGCCGCCCTGCTGCTACGGTGGCATTCCAGCATTCTGTCATTGTACGGTAGGCCTCTTTGCCCAGCTTTTCCCTAAGGACAGGGTCTGTCAGCAGCTTTTTCGTATACTGATACAGGCCTTCTAAATCCCCGTTTTGATAGATGAAGCCATTTTCTCCCTGTCGCAGCAAGTAAGGCGCTGCCCCGATGGCATGACTGGCAACCACAGCACAGCCGCTGTTCATTGCTTCATTGAGCACGGCGCCCCAGCCTTCGTTAAAATCCGAGGTAAACAAAAACACCGCAGAGCGCTCCATATGGATTCGAACCTCCTCAGGAGACATTGTGCCCAGCAGCGCAACGCAGTCTTCTAAGTCATATGCCCGAATCAGCGTGCGGATTTGCTGCTCTTCTTCTCCGCCACCGATCATAGAAAGGCAAAACGAAATGCCATCCTCTTTCAGCCGTTTGGCAACCGTCAATGCCATTTCCGGGTGCTTCCAACACAAAAAACGCCCCGCCCACAGGAGCGTTGCAGGCTCTTTTTGCGCCATAAGCGCAGAAATATCTTGCTTTTTTACCTCCGGGAAATAACCCCAGCGGAGCTTTCGTCCCGGAAAGGCAAAAATCCGGTTGCTGTCAAACGCTGTATAAGCGCTGGCACAAAGCTGGTAGAAATTCCGATTTCCCGGAAGGGTATAGGCCCGGACTGCCCGATATATATCTCCGGGGTGGTGCCAAAAGCCCTGCTTAAACCACCGCTCATTATAGGTAAAGGTCAGCTTTTTCGCCTGCAGGCGCCGCTTTATAAAGGTCATCGGTGCAGAGCCGATGATCACCACATCGCTGTCAAAGCACAACTGCTCTGCCGCTATCGCATCCTGCGGCTCGATTGCTTCCCGATAATAGGGCAAATGGTCAAATGTCTGCGCATAGCCCAAAGTCACTCTTTTCTGAGGCACTTTTTCTGTAGCGATAAAGGTAAACTCCACATTTGGGATCTGCAAAAAGCCATCACAAAGAGGCATCTGATGGTGATTATGGAAATTGGAAATAAGGATAATTCTCACCGCAAAAACCTCCCCTTTTCTATTTTATTCTTCTATTGCAACACGGTCATGACACCAACCCACACCGGTGCGGACAACCCGGCCAGGAACACCACAAATCACCGCATTCTTCTCGTCATATTTTTTGCAAAGTGTTGTGGTTGCCGCAACCACACTGTCTGCCGCTACGCAAACCCCTTTCAGGCAGGTTACCCGCATACCAATCCACACGTGGTCATCAATTTCCACATCTTCGGAAGGATTGACCCGTTTCCCGTCCATATCCAAAACGCTATGGGAATCTCCGGTACGGATATGCAGTTCTCTTGAAAAAAGGCAGGCCTTTCCTATTTTGATTTTTGTACCTTCAATGGCCGCCAGTTGGGAAGGTCCATAAATCTCCGTACCTTCACCGATTTGGATCTCATTTCCGTTATCCTCTATCCAAAGCTGGACCCCATCCAAAATGGCGCGATTGTCAATGTGGATCGTATTGTGGCTTCCGTAGATATTGATCGTACAGTTTTTTATGCGCACAAAATCATCGAAGATGATTTTGTTGTCTGTGCCGCGGCTGTTTATTTTCAGTCCTTGCAGAAAAGCAATACTGTAACTAAGTTTCGTTCCTTTTGCCCGTAGGCGGTTTTTACAATTTACAAAATTATAAAGCCGCAAGCCGAAGCCAACAACACCGGAGTATCTATGCACAAACTGTTTCAAGTGTTGATTCATATCGTCTCCTTTGATGTAAAAAACAAGTCATTTACAAACAGCGATTTGGTCATAAAGCTCCACATAAGCTTCAAATTTCGGTGCTGCCAAAAAGTCCTTCGCCCGCTCCAGACAATCCTTTTGCTGATAGGGCTTTTCCTCACATATCTGCACAATTGCTTTATATAGCCCATCGTAATCATCGCAAGGGACTGCCAAGCCGGTCTTTTCGGTAATGATCTCTTTGCCACCACCGGCATCGTAGAGGACCACCGGTGTGCCACAGGCGATGGCCTCCATCACGACTGTGGGATAAGTCTCCTCACGGGAGGGCATTACAAGCAGATCTGCCGCTGTATAAAGCGCAGCCAGCTCCTGCTGATTGTTCGTGCGGTGTATGGAAATAATATTTTCCGGAAGCAATGCGTCAGTTAACACATCTGTTCCTACCACAATCATTCGATAGTCCTCCGGCAGCTCTTTCGCAAGAGAAACGATTTCATTCAGACCTTTTTTTACTTCCCATCCAAAGGACACCGCCAGCAGCAGTTTGGCATCTTCCGGGATGCCGTATTTTTCCCGGACATGGGACGGTGTTGGGTGGAAGACAGAAAGATCAATGCCATTATGAATCACCTGCACAGGATACGCCTTCAAAAAGGACTGCTTAACCAAATCAGCCAGCCACTGAGAGGGCGTCACAATGGTCATATTCTGAACACCGCAAAACCATTTCTTTTTCAGCTTGTACATCCGCTTAGAATCGTCAAATGCCGATTCCGGGTACTGCTTGTAAAGGGGGCAGCTATGGCATCCCGTCTTCCACTTGTCGCAACCGGCATACAAAAAATGCGGACAGTGGCCGGTAAATGCCCAACAATCGTGAAGTGTCCAAACAACCGGGACATTGTGCTTTTTGATATATCGAAAAAGCAGCGGTAAGTTAATATAGCTGTGATGCAAATTGTGAAGCTGGATCACAGTAGGTTGAATTTTCTTTAGCTTGCGGAGCACGCGCAAAGTCGCCAATACCGCGCTGCAGCCGTTAAGCCCCATATATCTGCAGATTCTTTGATAGATCTTGTGGGCTGTCTCACTACAGATTTGAATATCACCCGGAATCGCAGGATTTCCGTTCTTATGCCCCGGATAGATTTGATATGTCTCATAGCCTCTCTTTTTCGCCAACGAAGCCACTTGCATCATAATCTTTCCGGTGCTGCCGCTATTGATCAGGTTGAGCGACACCAGTGTCCCCGATTTCGACATTTTGCTTCTCCTTCTTTGTCAGGTACGTTTTCTTTTCTACGCGGTCTAAACACATACAGCACGGAAATACCACCATCGCAATTGTGGGGAAAATAACAGGGTTTAGTGTTGCAACAATTGCAGCCATTACCCATACAGCCCGCACAGCTGCGCAGCCTTTCTTTCCGTAAGCAGGAACGCTTACACGGTAAAGCTGCCGCATCAACACCACCATAATGCTTGTGACAATGACGCCTCCCGAGGCCAGCATATCCAAAATCAGAGAGTGACCGGATACGGTTTTTTTATGAAATGTCAAGAAATTGTTGCCAAATATTGGGCTTTGGCTAAAATACTTCAGCTCATTTATATAGTGCTGGATTCGCGCATCGGAGGTCTGCGTGCTGACACTTCGACCGGAGAGCAGCTGCGCCACCTGCAAAAGGCGGTCTCGCACATAGTCCGTACCCACATTTTCACTGGCCCAATAGAATATATTTGCCAAAAGTTCCAATCCGTTCGCCAACCAAAACAGCGTAAGACAAGCAGTAACGATCACCGCTACAATTTTGTTTTTCTGAATAAATACGACCAAAAAAGCAATTGCCACGCAAATGAGCGCAAGGGTGTACTGGCTGGAATAGACGCACATAATCATCAGCACAAGCACCGCAAGATACCATATGCGGCCAAAGCCTCTCGCCTTGCCGATTTGCCACAGCACAATCGGGATCAGTAGTGTAAGTGCATAAATGAACTCATAGCCACCGATATTAGCTCGCAGGTACTTTTCTGTATCGTAGATGGCCGTGCCGGAGGCAAGCTCACGGCTCGCCATAGGATACTGGACATGGCCGATCAATGTGGTAACGCAGGTCACCGCCACAAACAGCAATGCGGCATGCAGATAGTCCTGGAAGAAAGATTCATCTTTCACGATTTTACGCAAACGGATTGACACAATAGCCGGTAAAAAAGCAATAAAGCTATTAATAAAATAGGAAACCGGCGCTTCCCTCCGTTTAGTAAACCAAAAGATCAAAACGGTCAAACAAACAGTACATAGCACCGCGATCGGTGTAAAAGAGCCTCTCTCGTTCATCCGAACACTTAGAAACAAAACCAGGAAGATCGGGAGCACCGTTACATACCAAGGGCAGTAATAATCCACCACCGGCATGAAGCTGATGGCAAGGCTCATATAGCTGCACAAACGCAATACTGTACTGACTGTAATCTTCATAAAAAATGCTACCTCTCTGTTAGCAGACGATGTATACGGCACATAAGCCGCAACGGCAAAAACAGGCGCCGTTTAGCAAAAAGCAGAAAAACACGCTTAAATAGAGGCAATTCCTGACGGTAGGGATTTTGATACCACCCGGGATATTGCTTCTCAAACTGATCCATCAATGCCTTGGCTGGTTTCGGGTCCTTTTGCGCCTTAAAATGGTTCAGCAGTCCCCCATATACCAAATTTTTCATACCGATAAATTCCACTTCCCGGTCAAATCCCGGCTCTTGATGTTCTGTGATATGGGAAAAAGATCGCTTCAGTGCTTCCGTCACCCCATTGCTGGCGCTAAGTGACAGAGAACCGGGACGGCATAAATAGTTATAAATGCACTTTTCCACGAAGCCAAAGGTTTTGCAGCGCATAATCATTAGGGGAATGACCGCCATATCCTCCCCGTTGCGAAGCGCCGGCAAGGGTACAGATACCGCAACTTCACGGCGAACCATCAGGTTACAAAGACTGTCTATGCCCAGTGCCAGTATCTGGCGGGCTGAAACTTCCCCTTCCTTCTTTGAAAAAAGGATAATGTCCGTTTTTCCCGTGGCTGTTACTTTCCGGGAATTACACAGCACCATATCTGCCTCTCCATTCCGGGAAGCCTTTACCATCTGTTCCAAGTAATCCGGATCGTACCAGTCGTCGCTGTCGCAAAAGCAGATATACTCCCCATTCGAAGCCGCAATGCCTCGATTGCGGGAGACACCCGGGCCGGCATTTTCTTCATTGCACAAAAGGGTAAGCTGCAAATTGCTCCTTTTTGCGTATGCATTGATCACATCTGCTGTATCATCTTTTGAGCAATCGTCTATCAAAATGACTTCAAAATCGCGAAAGCTCTGCTGCTGCAATGCATCTAAGCAGCGCTCTATATAAGACGCGGCATTGTAGCAAGGAATAATCACAGAGATATATGCCATTATTTTCCCTTTCTGGCAAGGGTGCGGAAGACCCAGCCACGAATTCTGTTAGGCAGTACACGCTGCATGATCCAGCGCTTTGCCACGTTGTCGATATAGGTCGGCAGGCTGATCATTTTTCGTTTCAGCATATAGTTTTGCAAAAACAGCTCACTTTGGAAATATTTCTTTCCACCCCGACGGCTGTACATATCTTTTCCGGTGCGGACATTGACCAGCACCGTACCGGTATTGGCCATCACCGCGCCACTTTGCGCCATGCGGATCCATAGGTAATAATCCTCATTCCAGAACTGTTCTATATAGCCACCGGCTTTTAGCACTGCCGACTTTTTGAACATAACCGTAACGTGGTTCAGCGGACAGCGCTTTTTCAGGTAACGCTTGATCGCCTCATTGCCTTCAGGCACCCGACGGTAGGCAACAATATGGTCTTCTTCCCCTACAAACTCGGAGATGTCACCGCCAACCACATCTACCGCTGCATTCTCTTCAAAAAAGCGGAGCTGCTGCGCAAAACGATCAGAAGCAGAAATATCGTCGCTGTCCATCCGGGCAATGATCTCATATTCCGTTTCCTCCATTGCAATGCGCATTGCATTGCCAAGACCCACATTTTGGGGAAGCTGCACAACCTTCAGTACCGGACATTGGGCTTCAAATGCGTCAATGACCGCAAGAATATCTTCCCCTACAGGGCCGTCTATCATCAGTACGATTTGTGCAGGTCGGACAGTTTGTAGCTGCCAGATGCTCTCCAGCGCCCGTTTTACAAAAGCCGCCTGATCTTTGCGATATACGCTTAAGATTACTGCAAATTCACGTTTCATTCTTTATACCCTCATAAGTTCTTTCGCTTCTTTTTGTCGCTCCTGATAGATCTCCTCGGTCACTTCGCCCTTTTTTAGCAGATAGTCACCGAAATCCATATCGGAAACCGTTCCTTCCCGGACCGTATCTTCCCGACGGAAAACCTTTCCCACCGTCATAAAAAGAATCTTGATATCTCCCCACAGCGTAATGCCGCTATGGATATATGAAAGGTCGTATTCAAGCTTTTGTTCCCATGTGATGTTATTTCTGCCGCTGACCTGGGCAAGACCGGTCAGTCCCGGACGGACGCTGTGGCGCACTCTCTGCTCCTTTGTCATAAAAACCATATCCCGCACCAATTGGGGACGTGGACCCACAAGCGCCATATCACCTTTTATGATATTGAGCAGTTCCGGCAGCTCATCCAAAGAAGTACTGCGCAGCAGCTTTCCGTATTTCGTCAGCCGTTTTTCATCCGGCAGGAGATTCCCATTTGCATCCTTTTCGCAGGTCATTGTCCGGAATTTGATAAGGCGGAAGATTTTTTCATCCTTACCCGGACGAAGCTGGGTAAAAAAGGGATTGCCCTTCATTTTTACCGCGCCGAGCACCATCAAAATCAGAAACACCGGGGACAGTACGGCAAGTCCTATCAGGGATACGATAAAATCAATGATCCGCTTAAAACACTTTGCGTACATAAGCTACCTCTCACGCAAAGCAGCTTCTTACGATTCGGATGACCCGGTCCTGCTCCTCGGTTGTCATCTTGATGTCGCTGGGCAGGCACAGACCACGATCAAAAATATCCGCGCCCACATCTGCACCCTCTTTGTCGGTTACAAAAGCATTGTCCCGATAGATAGGCTGCATATGCATCGGCTTCCAAATGGGACGGCCCTCGATATTATCCTCTGCCAGCTTTTCCAAAATCTCCGTAGGGCAGGTCTTGCCCGGTTCCTTTACGAAGGTGGCGGACAGCGCGCCCCGCTCCTGCTTGCACATTGCTTCTCTGTCGATCAGTAAACAGGAGAGCCAAAAATTCGGCATGGAGTTTTCTGCATCGTAAGGATTCATCCTTACGGGCAGGTCTGTAAAAGCACTTTGATAACGGTCAAAAATCGCCTTTTTCCGGGCGATATGGTCAGATAAATAAGGGAACTGGCCACGGACCACACCGGCGATCACATTGCTCATCCGATAGTTATAGCCCACTTCCTCATGCTGATACCAAGGGGCGTTCTCCCGGCTCTGGGTAGACCACTTTCTCGCCTTATCTGCGGCAGTCTTGTCGTCTGTCAGCAGCATACCGCCGGAAGAGCCGGTGATGATCTTATTGCCGTTAAAGGAAATGCAGTTATATGTACCGAGAGAGCCGGTCTGCTTTCCCTTATAGGTAGCACCCAAAGACTCGGCGGCATCTTCAATGATGATAGCGCCGTATTGATCACAAACGGCTTTCAGCTCGTCCATTTTTGCCGGTGTGCCGTAAAGATGGACAATGACCACTACTTTCACATCCGGGTAAAGCTTAAATGCCTTTTCCAGTGCTATGGGGTCCATATTCCAGGTATCCGGCTCTGTATCAATAAAGATAGGCTCTGCCTTTTCGTACACCACGGGATTGACTGTTGCCGCAAAGGTCATATCGGTGCAGAACACCCTATCTCCCGGCTTTACTCCTGCAAGCTTGACTGCCATATGCAGCGCTGCCGTACCGGAGCCCAAGCCCACTGCATACTTGCTGCCGGTCTGCTGGCAAGCAAGCCGCTCTGCTTCGTTGATGTTTTCACCCAAGGTAGACATCCAGTTTGTATGATAGGCTTCGGTCATATACTTAAGCTCGTCACCGTGCATTGTGGGTGTGGCAAGCCATATTTTTTCATTGTTTGAAGTCACCGCTATTTTCCTCCTAAAACCGCCTGAACGGTCGCTTATTATTGATTGACCAAATAAAATCATATAGGATGCAAACACGCATAACTCGCTCTATTATAACGGATAATGCCTCAAAAGTCAAATCGGGGCAGATTTTGACATCCTCTCCCCGCCCTTTCCCTCTCTGTCATTTATCAAAAAACACCGCCCGGCGGCGGTGTTTTGTAAATTATTATACTGTGGATACAGATGCTTTCTTCCAAAGCCAAAGGGCATAACCGCCGGAGAGCAAGATGATCAAAAGCGCACTGCAGGCCTCCGCCAAAAGCGGGGTTGTATGCCCAAAAATGATATGTACCAGTTTCGTAAAAAGGCCGTTCTCCCGGGCAAATACGCTTGTGCCATTGACAAACATATGGCTAAGGATACAAGGCCATAAGCTGCCGCCTTTATAAACGATCACCGTAAACAAAAAGCCGATTGCAATGGCATAGCATACCTGCAGCAGCACACCAAAGGTATCTGCGGTATTGCCAAGGTTTACGATATGTCCTGCACCAAAGGTCACGGCAGATACGATTATTGCGCTTTTAAGGCCACTTTTTTCCATTGCCCGGAACAAAAAGCCACGGAAAATGATTTCCTCCACATAACCGGCAAGCGCCATATTCACTGCCATAAGGAGGGTTACGGGCAAGGAAGCCGGCAAAAAAAGACCGTTTTTCAGGTTTGTACAGGACATTATGATTAGCGGAATAAACCATAGAAATGCACCTTTAGCCCCGGATAAGCGGCAGAAACCGTACTTTTTTGCAAGACCGTTACTATAAATCCAAGCCGTAGAAACGGTCGCAAGCATAAGGATACAAGCCACCGGCACCAATAGCTGCGAAGCAGTCTTTCCCGCAAGGTCGTCAAAGCCACCACAGACCTGCAGCGCAATATTCATCAGAACCACATAGAGTCCGATCCACACAAGGGCAAAGCCCAGCTCGCTCTTTTCATACAGCTTTTTCATTTCTTCGCCTCCTTTTTGCTATCATACAACATTCCGGCCCAAAACACAAGGTTTTGGGCCGGAATTGTTCGGTTTTCTTATACAATGATGATGTCGATAGACTTATCCTTGATCGTAACCTTTTCCACAGGAACGATCACATCCACGGTATCGCCGACCTTACCGTCGTAAAGCGCAGTCAGCGTTTGGCCGTATACATCAATCACCGCGTACTTTTCTTTGCCGTAGTCCAAAATCTTCAGGACCTTACCGGTAAGTGCGTTCTGTGTGCCGCACGCAGATATAACAGAAAGATCCTTTACGGAAACGATGTACTGAAGCGGTGTATGGAAAATCTTATTGCCCTTGCAGGCAAAGACCTTCTCGCAGATGAGATCGGTCGGTACGAGCTTTGCATCTCCAATGTTCATATAGAAGTGATAGAACTTCTTAGAAACATCTTTTTCCTTGGTGAAAATACCGTCTAAGGTGTTGACCATACACAGAGGTGTCACACCCAGCGCACCGATGGAAATCTGAGAAAAATCAATGTCGAATGCCACATTATCACCGATCGCGAAGCGGGCCGCACCAGCCTCCAACGAGAATACAGTGATGTCGCCCACCTTCAGGAAGTACAAAGTCTTTTCTCCGATGGCCTCCACCCATTGCACGGTTGCCTTGCCATCGCCCTTGCCGAGCGTCAAGGCGCTCACGGGCATAGAAAGCTCTACGCTGCCGCTATCGGCACAGTGAACAGCAGCGGGCAGGAGGAATTTTTGCCCCTCAAAGCGGAGCACACCGCCGGAGATCGCCACGTTGATAACATTTTCGTCAGGGATCCGCTTGCGAATAGACTGCTCTGTTTCTTTGTCAAATACGTGGAACTTTCTTCTGGAGATCTCAATATCGATGATGTCACCGCGGTGCACCTCAGTATCCGGATCCGTCTTAATGATGATCGAGCCGCTCTGTGCATCCGGGGTTTCCAGATTCAAATTGCCGTAGATCAGCGTCTCACCGCCCAGCACTTCTACCACGCTGACAACCGCCTTGGCGGGCGCCCAAGAACCGTCATCATAGTTGGTGCTGTTTTTCACGCGCACATCATCAGGACGGATACCGAAAACGATCTTATGCTGACCGTCCATATACTTGACAGGGATCTTGTCCGCCTGCATGTACTTCATATCGATATTTGTACCGCAGTCCAAGGAGAATCGCACATTCTCACCGGTCTTGCGCACAGTGCCGTCAAAGAAGTTCATCTGCGGTGTGCCAATGAAGCCTGCAACAAACATATTGCCGGGATATTTATAGAGATTGGTGGGGGTGTCGATCTGCTGAACAAAGCCGTCCTTCATAACCACGATGCGGGAGCCCATGGTCATAGCCTCTACCTGATCGTGGGTAACATAGATGAAGGTAGTACCCAGCTTTTCGTGGAGACGGGAGATCTCCGCGCGCATTGCTGCCCGGAGCTTTGCATCCAGGTTAGAAAGGGGCTCGTCTAAAAGGAATACCTTGGGATTACGAACGATAGCACGTCCCAGCGCCACACGCTGCCGCTGACCACCGGAAAGCGCCTTAGGCTTTCTTTCCAAGTACTCCGTAATGCCCAGAATCTCTGCAGCTTCCAGAACCTTTTCGTGGATCTGATCGTTGGGCATATGCATCGTGCGCAGAGAAAATGCCATATTCTCATACACGCTCATATGGGGATAAAGGGCATAGTTTTGGAACACCATAGCGATGTTTCTGTCCTTAGGCTCGAAATCGTTGACGATCTCGTCATCAATTCGCAGCTCACCGGCAGTAATTTCTTCCAAGCCGGCGATCATACGCAGCGTAGTGGACTTACCGCAGCCGGAGGGACCAACGAACACGATAAATTCCTTATCCTCGATGTCCATACAAAAGTCGTTGACTGCCTTTACACCGCCGTCATATACTTTGAAAATATGTTTTAGCGATAAACTTGCCATAATATTTTCTCCTTACTTAAAAATTGCGATGGACTGGGGCGGCATAACAATCTTGCCGTCTTCCGTCACGGTAACCTTGCCGTCTGTGGTTTGCAGCTCGCCTACCAGCTCTGTGTAACCCAAGACGCTCTTATCCAGTGTTATGGTCTGGTCAAAGGAATCCATATTAAATACGATGGTGATCTTCTCATCTTCGTATTCCTTGGTAATGACACAGATGTAATTGTTTTGTCCTTCAGGATGGTAGGTTACCTCACCGCGGGCAATGGAGGGGAAGCGATTGCGAAGCTCCATAGCCTTTTTGTAGTAATTGAGGATACTGCCCGGATCGGCTTCCTGCTCTGCAACAGAGGGATAGTAGTAGGAGGTCTCGTCCACCGGGGTGTTTTCCGGAGGCAGATAGCAGTGTCCCTCGTAAATATTCTTCTTTTGCCACTTCATAGCAATTCGCTTTGCGGGGTCAGAGTTATTGCCGCCCTTGCTGATCATACCGATCTCCTCGCCGTAATAGACGAAGGTACCGCCACTCATCATAGAGAGCACACCGGCTGCCATCTTCACATTTTCCTCGCCGGGCATAAAGCTGCCGGGACGCATCGTATCGTGGTTACCGAGGAAGGGAGCGAGGATCACATCGCCATAGGTCTCCTGCAATCTCTCAAACAGCAGGCCGACCTGCTGACCGCTGCCCTGCTTGACAGCAGTGGCAATGGTGCCTGTGCCCATAGCGCCGGTAAACAGGAAGAAGCTGTCACAGCCGCTGTCGTAATAACGGCTGACGGTCACGTCATTGTTGATCCAAGCTTCGCCTACGATATAGGCGTCTTCCTTGATTTTCTTCGCCTCTCTATTCAGCCAGCTAAGGAAATCGATATTGGCAGAATCACCGTAATAATAGCTGGTGACCGCATCCAAACGGAAGCCATCCACATTAAAGTCCGTCAGCCAGTAGTTCATGATGCTCTTGATTTCCTCGCGCACCTTGTAGCTGTCCAGATTTAGATCCGGCATACCGCTCCAGAAACGGCCCTCATAGAAATAAGGACTGCCGCTTACCTGATGATATGCGCCGGTGCTGTCGGTCTTAAAATTGTAGTAATCGCCGTACTGGCCGCCGGGCTTGCCGTTTTTGCGAATATAATCGCAGGCTTCCCGGAACCAAGGGTGGCTGTCACTGGAGTGGTTGACTACCAAGTCCATAATGACCCGAATGCCGCGCTTATGGGCCTCATCGACCAGGTTCTTAAAGTCCTGCAGCGTGCCGTAATCGGGGTCAATGGCAAAATAGTCTGTTACATCGTACTTATGATACGTGGGAGAGGGATGAATCGGCATCAGCCAAATGCCGTTAAAGCCCATCTCCTGAATGTAATCTAACTTGGCGGTAACGCCGTTTAAGTCGCCGATGCCGTCGTTATTGGTATCGTAAAAGCTATGCACAAAGATCTCGTACCAGTTGCGGTACTTATCGTCGATGATGTTCAGCTGAACCTCATCCTCCGGTGCATTGTTCCAAGGGAGCTCGCAGGCGGACAAGGAGAGCATAGAAAGGCAGAGAGCAATCAGTAAAATAACAGAAATAAGCTTTTTCATATTGTCCTCCTTAACCCTTTACTGCGCCACCGGTGACGCCTTCGACGTAATACTTCTGCAGCCACATAAAGAGGATGGTGATAGGCGTTGCCACGATCACCGCTGCTGCGCAGAAGGTGGTAAAGTACTGCTGGATCATTTCACGCTCCAGCCATTTATACATACCCAAGGATACCGTATACATACCGGTATCAGGCACACCTGCCATAATGTAGGACACGAAAATATAGTCGCACCAAGGAGAAATAAAGGAGGTGAGGATAGTATAAATGATGATCGATTTACTCAGCGGCAGAACGATCTTATAGAAGGTGCGGAAACGGGATGCACCGTCGATGCGGGCCGCTTCGTCCAGGGATTTGGGAACGGTGTCGAAAAATCCCTTGGCGATATAGTAGCTCAGCGCCGCGCCGGCAGAGTAAACGATGATGAGACTCAAATGGGACTGATAGTTGTCCGGCAGCAGGATCTTCAGCAGGAAATACACTGCAGACATACTCATAAAGCCGGGGAACATACCCAGCACCAGCATAACATTCATCATCGGCTTTCTTGCCTTAAATTTCATACGGCTGAAAACATAGGCAACCGCCAGCACAAAAAGAGCGGTGATGATACAGCTGCAAACAGCAATCAGGAGGGTGTTGCCGTACCACTGCATAAAGGGAGTTTCTGTAAACAGTCGCTTATAGTTGTCCAGTGTCCAGGTTTGAGGGAAGAAAGTAGGAGACCAAGCGCCCGGCTCTGCCCGGAAGGACTGCACAAACAGATAAAAGAGAGGGATGACCCAGATGATCGCCAAGATCGTCAGCACGGTCTGTCCAACGGTGTCACCGAAAATTTTCCGGAATCTCATACCGCCGCGGCGCTTTTTCTTAGGCTTTTTCCGCTCGATCTCTGCTTCCAGCTGATCGATCTTTTGCCAATTTGTAAGTTCCTGATTTTCAGGGTTTTGATAATTCTTCTGCTCACTCATTGGAAATTGTCCTCTCCTTTCACCGCCGAGGACTTATTGTAAACAATAAGACTGAACGTAGCGGAAATTACAAACACCAAAATACCGATCACAGATGCCAGCTTATAATTTCTGTCCGTGCCGAGGGACAGCTTGTACAGCCACGTAATCAGCAAGTCTGTGCCCTTTGCGCCGTCGGTATAGAGCAGGATATCGCCGGGACCGCCGCCGCTGAGCAGGTAGATCACATTAAAGTTATTGATATTGCCAATAAACTGGGTGATGAGGTAAGGACCGGTCACGAACAGCATATACGGCAGGGTGATCTTAAAGAACTGCCGGGCTGGCTTTGCGCCATCGATCCGGGCAGACTCATAAAGATCGCTAGGGATATTCATAAGTATACCGGAGCACATCAGCATACTGTAGGGCACACCGATCCACATATTGACCAGCACGATGCAGATTCTTGTGGTATTGATATCAATGCCGAACTTCAGGTGCGTGCCGAATATCTGCTCAATGAGTTGTGTGATAATACCGCCGCCGGATCCGAGAATACCGCCACCGGTATCCAGCATTTTGGACATGATCAGCAGGGACACGAACTGGGGTACTGCAATAGTTGCCACGAACATAGTACGGTACAGCTTTTTCAGCTTAATGCCCTTGCGGTTAATGAGCATTGCCAGCAGCATACCGAATACATAGCTGGTAAAGGTGGCAAGGACTGCCCATATCAGGGTCCAGCTCAGAACACGCCAGAAAGTATTGCCCAATTTCGTACCGCCGGAGAACAGATCCTTGAAGTTATCGAAGCCTACCCATTGGAAAAGATGCTGCGGCACCTCGTGGGCGGCATCGTAGTTTGTAAATGCGATCAAAATCATTGTGACAAGCGGAATGATCGTAAATACAAACAGTCCGATCAGTGGCAGGGACAAAAGCGTAATGTGGAACTGATTGTCCAGGAGGTTGCTCACATCCCGACGGAAAGACTGGGGTTTCTTGCCGATAATATGATATTGCTCTAATTCGTAGCTCTCTCTTGTTGCCTTCAGGTAGATGATCAGGAAGAAAAGAATTACGAACAGAGTGAGTATTCCATATAAGAGAATGAGGAAGGAATTGTCTC